>JALWFY010000030.1 GCA_027013815.1 Desulfohalobiaceae bacterium
TATTTAAATAGCACATTTTTTTCAGCTAATGCCCTTTCAAGTTTTGAGATTAATAGATCCCTATCTAAGATATCACATGCCCTGATACCAACCCTTGCTGCCTTGTCTTCATAAGCAGGCCCAATACCTCTACCTGTGGTCCCAATCTTATTTTTCCCAGACTTTTTTGATTCTCTGAGGTTATCGAGTATCTTGTGATAAGGCATAATAAGATGGGTTTTATAACTAATCTTTAATCTATCTGGAGACACAGAAATAGAAGAATTCTCAAGTTCATCTAGTTCCTCACAAAATATCTCTGGATCTAATACCACTCCATTACCAATAAGACATTTCTTATCTTCATGAAGGATACCAGAAGGCACCAAGTGCAAAATTATCTTTTTCCCTGAAACAACTAGGGTGTGTCCAGCATTGGCCCCACCTTGGAATCTAACTATCACCTGCGCATCTCTACTCAAGATATCTACTATCTTTCCTTTACCTTCATCCCCCCATTGAGCGCCAATAGCCACTCTATTTTTCCCCATGACTCCTCTCCTAATCCTTTTTTTTGTCTTTAAATTTAAAAACTATGACCTTGCCCTTGTTCTTTGGTTTTTTCTTAGGCAATTTGGTCAATACAGGGCCTGCTATTTCTCGCTTTCCCTTGGCCTCTATTGGAAACTTTCTATTAAATCTCTTTTCCAAACGGGTTATATGTAGCCACTTTACATTAAACAATTGGTTTTTCCACCTTACCCCCTGTATCATTGACAAGATTATAACAGCTTGTTCCCATTTTTTAGTGGGCTCAAACCTTTGAACTATAGAATAATACTTATCCCACAAACTCACCAATGACGCCTCGTCCAATGAAAGTAATTTGTCTGCTAATTTTTCTAAGATCTTATCCAAGTCATATCTCCTCTAAGATTCAAAACCCAAATATATGGGACGTATACTCCTTTAATCCCCATCTATCAACCTTACATTTAAACCCCAAAAATTAATTTAAACAGATTTCTGTAACTAAGCAAGAGTAATCAAAGAGGTATAGATTTGTCAAAAACGCAAAATTAAAGTAAATGAAAATATCCTTTAATGAGCAATTGATTTCTCAATGGTTCTCTATTATGACCAAACAGGTTATGGTAATTAACAAAAGGTTAATTTGTAAAATTTAAGGAGAAGGATATGAAGGAAATAAAAAAAATGTATCATTCCATTTTACAAGACCCTTTTCCTAGGGAGATGCATATAACAATTGGAGACCAAGAACTCATATTCAAAAAAAGGACATGGGTCATTGATGGTGAAGAAAAAGGACTAAGATATGGAGAAAACCCAGATCAACCAGCGGCCTTATACGAACTATATCAAGGCACCCTAGAATTAGGAGACGTGGCCTTTAGACTGGCTTCTCAAAAATACCAGCTAACATCCACTATTAGTGAAAAAGATATGTTACAGGCAGGCAAACATCCTGGAAAGATAAATTTAACAGATGTGGATAATGGAACTAACATACTGCAATATCTTACAAAAAAGACATCGTGTGTAATCTTAAAACACAACAATCCATGTGGAGCTGCATGGTCAGATAAAGGGCTCTTAGACGCCATAAATAAGGCATATTTTAGCGATCGAATAGCTGCTTTTGGGGGAACATTGGTAACAAATTCACCGATAAATAAAGAATGTGCAGAATTTATTAGTAAATACTATTTTGAGGTTATAGCTGCTCCAGAATACGAACATGGCACCTTACCTATACTATCTCAAAGAAAAAATTTACGAATACTTAGGATAAAAGGACTGGCCAATCT
>JALWFY010000031.1 GCA_027013815.1 Desulfohalobiaceae bacterium
CCCCAACGGTTGATAGACAACCAAACGATTCCACAAACAAACTCTCACAACCTACTGATTATCCATTAGATACCAAAGAAGTATCAACAGACACCGTTGATAGAGAAGGCCTAAGTGATTTAAAATCAGATCAATTAGAGGTGGTAGAAAAATTAATAGAGGATTTTACAGGAAAAGATGTTGAAATTGTTGATGTATCTAAATTTAATTTTTTACACAAGGAAAACACCCTGTTCAAAGAAGATATGCAATTTATTAATCATACTGGCCTTAACAATAGTCAATCCTTATACAAATATCATACCTTTTATAAAGATGTAGATAAGGTCAAATTAGACATGGAACTCACTGTTGTTACCTCTGATGGACAAAAGTTGGATGTTGATATTGAGATGAATCTGTCCCAAAAATTTATTCAAAAGACAAACTTTAATCTAAAATCAAAGGAAAATAAAAATAATAACTTACTGGCAATGAGAAGTAATTCAAAAACAATACTTAAGACAAACCTCTTTTTTGAAATGGATGTAACCCCTATTACAAACGTCTCAACTATTACTAATCAAAAAACTAATAATCATGAAATTATTGCATCAGAAGAGGAAAATACTCCCCTTGAACCTGAACAAAACCAACAAGTAATAGCTGAACAAAATAACAGTTCGAGGAGCCCAACTAAGGTAGATGACCAAAATAATACTCAAGAAAATACTAATATGTCTAAAGAGACTAATAAGACCAATTTGCAACAGTCTAATAATAATGCCAACACATCAACTAACAAAATGCAAGAGACCGTAAATACAGACACATTAAATAGCCTGCTGGATTTCTTTCATGTATGGGCCTTAAATACACATGGTTCTATGGAATTGCTTGCCCTGGGGTTAATTACAAATGAAAAGATATACCTAACTCCTGCAAATCAACAGAATACTAACCCCAATAATGTCACCAAGACAAATTCAGACACAAAGGATAGGGGAGATATTAATATTAATGCTTAATATCCTTATCCCTGTAAGGACATTGGTGATTACTGCATCCAACACAATGGGAGTCTTGTGATGAAAATGTGTTTTTTGCCCTTTTTATCAAAAGGACTCCCGCCCCACCTACTAAGATCACTACAAGCAATATATCTATAATATGCCACATAATTAATCTCCAAAGTGGATTTTTATATTTAATAAATATATAACTATTTAAGCTAAAAGAAAAGAGGTCCCAGCTTAATAAATAAAAATTATCAGATACATAATTATCTTCAAAAATAAAAACTATTTTAAATAGCTACAAAGGGCATATACAAAAATCAAAGCATGATCTTAATGTTATACTATATATCCATTTATAACCATTTATTTTTTATACATTTTTTTAAATAAAATCCTTACTTTCTTGACATATAGTAATAAATGGTAATCTTTATTATTTTAAGGATAACTCTCTAATTTTAATCATTTTCTTTTGTAAAACAATTGGAGGGGTTTACAATGGAAAAAAAGTTCAAAATAGGTTCAAAACACATAATCATAGTTCAAGGAGATATTACTAAGGCAGAAGTTGATGCAATTGTCAATGCAGCTAATTCACAATTAGCAGGTGGTGGAGGTGTAGATGGAGCAATTCATAGGGCAGCAGGTCCAAAGCTCCTTGAGGCAGGGAGAAAATATGTGCAAGAAAACGGACCTCTCCCTACTGGAGAGGCAATTATAACCCCTGGCTTTAACCTCAAGGCCAAGTATGTGATTCACACAGTAGGGCCAATATATAAAGGGGGTAAGAATAATGAGCCTAAACTCCTTGCCAATGCATATAAAAATTCCCTAATGGTTGCACACAAAAATAACTTGACATCCATTGCATTTCCAGCCATCAGCTGTGGTGTGTATGGATATCCAAGAGAAGAAGCTGCAAAGATTGCCATTAGTACAATCAAGGAACACCTACCATCAACAGTAATAGAAAAATGTTATTTTTATCTATTTTCCGAGGATATGTATCTTTTATGGGCCGAGGTAGCAGAAGAGGTAGTTGGTAATTAAAAAAACATAGGAGTGATAATGGTGGAATTAAAAGGAACTACCATATTAGCTGTAAAAGACAAAAATGGAGTAGCAATTGGTGGAGATGGGCAGGTAACCTTAGGGCAGGCTATCTCTATTAAACACAAGGCAAAAAAAGTAAGAAGGCTCTATAAAAACAAGATCGTTGCAGGATTTGCTGGTGCCACTGCTGATGCATTTACATTGTTTGAAAAATTTGAGTCAAAATTAGAGGAATATTCAGGAAATCTTGTTAGGGCCAGTGTGGAACTGGCAAAAGAATGGAGGACAGATAAATATCTAAGGCGATTAGAGGCAATGTTAGTTGTGGCAGACCCAAATACCATTTTGGTCTTGAGTGGAACAGGGGATGTAATTGAACCAGATGACAACATAATAGGCATAGGCTCAGGTGGACCTTATGCAATGGCAGCTGCAAAGGCACTAAGTCTATATACAGAGCTTGGCAGCAGGGAAATAGTTGAAAAATCCCTTGAGATTGCGGCCAATATGTGTGTTTATACCAATTCAGAGATAATAGTCGAATATCTTGATAGGTCAGAAAATTAGGAGGTCTTTTAATGGAAGGGAATCTAACTCCAAGAGAGATTGTAAAAGAACTGAATAAATATATTGTTGGACAGGATGAGGCAAAAAAAATGGTGGCAGTGGCCCTTAGAAATAGATGGAGGAGAAAAAAACTCCCACCAGAACTCAGGGAAGAAGTGGCCCCTAAAAATATTATAATGATAGGCCCAACTGGGGTGGGAAAGACTGAAATAGCTAGGAGGCTTGCAAAACTCGCCAAATCTCCATTCTTTAAAGTAGAAGCCTCCAAATTCACAGAAGTGGGTTATGTGGGCAGAGATGTAGAGTCTATGATCAGGGACCTCATGGAAATTGGGGTCAATATGGTAAGAAAAGAAGAAACAGAGAGGGTAAAGTCAAAGGCAGAACTACTCGCAGAAGAAGCACTACTAGACGTCCTGTTGCCAGGCTCTCGAAAAAATCCAATGTACAACAACCAACCTTACCTAGAAGATGACAATCTAAAAATACAGCAACCACAAGATTCCACTAGAGAAAAATTCAGGCTCCTCTGGAGGGAGGGAAAGTTAAATGATCGCATTGTAGAAGTAGAGGTGGAGTCCCCAACAGTACATGTAGGTATTATGTCCATGCCTGGGATGGAAGACATGGAAATGCAACTCCAGGATATGTTTTCTAAGATGTTTCCCAAAAAGAAAAAAATTAGAAAGATGAAGGTAAAGGAGGCGTATGAATATCTATTGCAAAGGGAGTGCGATAGGCTAATTGACCAAGACAAAGTAATAGAGATGGCCAAGGAAAAGGTAGAACAGAGCGGGATCATATTCTTAGATGAAATCGACAAGATCTGCAGCAAAGGTGATACCAGACAAGCAGATGTATCCAGAGAGGGTGTGCAAAGGGATTTACTCCCTGTGGTGGAAGGATGTGTGGTAAATACAAAATATGGAATGATCAAAACAGACCATATACTATTTATCGCGGCTGGGGCATTCCATTATGCAAAGCCCTCAGATTTGATCCCTGAACTCCAAGGAAGATTTCCTCTAAGAGTTGAACTTTCTCCCTTGACAAAAGAAGATTTTTATAAAATCTTAACCGAACCACAGAACGCACTCACAGTTCAATATAAAGCGCTCCTTGAAACAGAAGGTGTGGAGATAGAATTCACTGATGATGCATTGTTAGAGATCGCAAGATTTGCAGAAAAAATAAATGATGAAACAGAAAATATCGGGGCAAGGAGATTATATACTTTAATGGAAAGGGTGCTCCACGACCTATCCTTTGAGGCCCCAGAGAGAAAAGGAGAAAAGATTACAATAGATGCAAAATATGTAAAAGAAAGATTAAAAGAATTTCAGGAAGATAGAGACTTAAGCAGATATATACTTTAATTTAGCCATCTCTCCCCCTCCTTAAATATAGATGGCAGGATGGTTATCCGTCCTGCCTCTTTTTTTTGCTTGATTACAAAAAAAAATTATTTACACTTCTGTTTGAAAAAAGGGAAATTATACTAATTGAGAATTGAAAATGGCTAATTGATAATTAAAACATATTAAAAGTATTAGCAATTTTAAACAAAGATAGTAAAGAATAAATTGATATTACATATGAGTAACGCACCTAACATTCATCCTAAAATCCTCCATATTGAGACTGGAATGCACCTATATGGTGGAGCAAAACAAGTATATTATCTATTAAAAGGGCTTAAGCAAGAGGGATTTGGGGAAAATGTGTTGGTTTGTGCAAGGGGGAGCGAGATATACAATGAATGTAAGGGAGTGTGTAAAATATACTCTCCTAAGATTTCAGGGGATCTGGATTTATCTTTTCTATTTAAATTAATCAAAATCATTAAAAAAGAACATCCAGATATATTACATATACACAGCAGGAGAGGAGCAGATATATGGGGTCTTATTGGTGCTAAACTTACAAATACCAAGTGCATCATAACTAGAAGGGTAGACAATCCAGAGAACAAACTAATTGCAAGGATAAAATACTCACTATTTGATGAAATAGTGAGTATTTCCAATGGGATCAAAATGGTATTATCTAGTGAAGGGATAGATAGGAACAAGATTCGAGTAATACCAAGTGCAGTGGATTTTGATTTTTACAACAAAGTTTGTGACAAGGATTGGTTTTCAAAAGAATTTAATATCAGCCCAGGATGGGCCAAAATTGGGATGATAGCCCAGTTTATACCAAGAAAGGGCCACAGATTCTTAGTAGAAGCAGTGCCTGAGATTTTGAAAAAACATCCAAACACCCTATTTTTATTGTTGGGAAAAGGCCCCCTTATAGGAGAAATAAAGGGGCTAATTGAAAAAAATAATATTAGAAAAAATATAAAGCTACTAGGTTTTAGAAATGATATTGAAAAAATCCTCCCATGCCTTGACATATTGGTGCATCCAGCCTTTATGGAGGGTCTTGGGGTCTCCCTTATCCAGGCAAGTGCTGCAGGAATTCCCATTGTGGCAAGTAGTGTTGGAGGAATCCCAGAAGTAGTTAGACATCAACAAAACGGCCTCTTATTTCCAGTTGGAGATAGAACAAGCTTTATAAAACATATACTTCGCCTATTAGAGGACACAGACCTTGCCCATAAACTAGGACAAAATGGGAAACATGTTGCAAAAAAATATTTTTCCATTGAGAACATGACTAAAGAATATATAACCATTTATAAACAAATGATTAATTAAAGGGAAATTCCTAATATGGATATAAATATAGTTTTGTCATTCTCTGGTGATGGTGGCGTAGAGAACATGGCAATAAACCTAATGCAGGGATTTTCTGATTTGGGGCACAAGGTTACCCTATTTCGGATAAAAAATAGAGGTAGATTTGCAAAACAGGTCCCTGGCCAGGTAAATATTATTCAACTACCATCAAAACATACTTTTTTAAATTTAACCTATATGATCAAGCTGTTCAAAACACATCCCTTAAAATCTATATTGGTCATGAAGGAAAGGGCTGGACTCATGTGTTTGATTGCCAAAATAGTTTCTGGTTCAAATATTAAGGTCTATATTAGATTTGGAACACATATAAAACGCTCATTAATGGAAAAAAAACTACCTGGTATATATGTTAAAACCAGACTATTTGTTCTAAAGAAAATGCTTCCAAAGGCAGATGGGATAATAGGGGTATCTAAAGGGGTTTTAGATGACATATTGTCTATTTGTCCTGAGATAAAAAATAAGTCCCATGTAATAAAAAATCCTGTAATAACAAAGGATTTAAAATATCTTGCATCAGAGCCTGTGGGGGATAATTGGTTAAATAACAACAGGAATGTTCCAGTTATTATAGGAATGGGAAGGCTTACTTATCAAAAGGGGTTTGATGTATTAATTAGGGCAATAGGACTTGTTTTAAAAGATTTTCCTGTAAGACTAATTATCCTTGGAGATGGACACAAAAAAAATGAGCTCCAAGGACTTACAAAACACCTACACATACAGGATTACATCAAGTTCCTAGGATTTAAAAAAAATCCATATCCATATTTAAAAAATGCAGACCTATTTGTCCTATCATCTAGGTGGGAAGGCTCGCCCAATGCCTTGACAGAAGCACTGGCACTTGGCACCCCTTGTATTGCAACTAATTGTGAAAGTGGTCCTCTAGAGATCTTAAGGGGAGGAGAATTGGGTCCACTTGTACCTGTGGGAGACCATATTACCCTGGCAAGAAAAATAATCGAGGTTTTAAAAAGTCCTCCAAAAAAAGAAGATCTAATCCAAGGTGTATTAGACTATGACTACCTTATTAGTGCCAAAGAATATTTGAGATTACTAGCCAATTAGTTGACCAAAAGATGAATTAAAGAGATGACCTATTTCTAATTATAAATAGGTCATCTCTTTAAACATCAAACTAACCTTGCATCCCTACCTTTGCCTTATATTTCTTATCTATTTTTTTAATAACCCTATTTATTATCTTTTTCCCATCAGAACCATTAAACCTACTCAAAAATATCATAAAATCTTTATATCTTACAAAATAAAATTCATTGTCTCCTTTTTTATAATAAATACAGTCTTTTCCAATCTTCCGTTTATACAATTTTATCCCCTTTGCAGAATATCTACTGTAGAGCTGTGGGACCAATAAACTCCAGGAGCGCTCAATATCAGAAGAATAAATTACAGACAAATATAGTGCATCCCTAAATATTTCGTGGTTGTCTCCTGACTTCCACCTACTACTCCAAAACCTATTACTCTCAACTTCAGTAATATCTTTAGATTTTTCTACTTTATCTAAATGTGTTGGAACTTGAGGGATCTTAAGTTCCTTAAACTTAATCCCTGTTATGGCGTTCAATTCCGGAGTAGTAAGCAGATATATTGAGGTCTTTACTGTACCTTGATTTTCAATGACAAACTTCTTTTCACATCCATTATAGATCAAATTCTCTCCATCCTTTCCTGAACCATCTCCTGGATATTTTATATTGACCTCTATCTTCTCCTCATCCTGCTTTCCTTGCCACAAAAGGATAATAGGATTTTTATATGACAAGTCAAAGTCCATATCCTTTTTCCCAGGGAAAAAACTCCCTTTGTTAACTGAGATAAAGAGCTTTCCTTTTTTAACAAATTTCCCTCGAGAATCTTTGACCCCAATCTCCAATTCATATTTAAAAAGTCCTTTACTTGTCTTTTTCACACTTGGATAGATCTCTGTGTCTAGGAGTAACTCTTTGGGTAAATATATCTTTTTTTCACAAGGAAAATATTGTATATATTTATCTATCCCACCAGAATATTTTAATATTATCTCAGATTTTTTATCTGATATGTCCTTTGGCTCTATCCATGTAAAACTAAATGGCCTATCCAACTCACACACAGTCCCTAAAGCACTCTCATCTACTTTTATACTCCCCAAAGACGCAGTTATTTTTACACAACCAGTTTTAACAGGACTTCCCTGTCCATCTACTACCTGAGCAGAAATAGACCATTTACCCGCAGACAGTTTCCTTACATCATTTATCCCAATCATTGTTTGCAGATTTTCTATTTCAGGGAGTAATAAAAACCTCTCGCTTGGGACAAAATATACAAATTTCTTTAAGTCCCAATATCCTTTAAACCTTGCCCTAATTAGGGTTGTAGAATTTAAATTATCAGGATATTGCCAAAATATCTTCTCTCCAACTGGAATGCTTATCTCTTTTGCACCAGAAGATCCATTCTCTGTCACTCTAAAACTTCCATCCTTGCAAAAAAGATCAATGGTCCCATTTGTTACTATATTCCCCCTATTATCTAAAATAATAGGCCTTAATTCCCATAAATTGTTCTTTAATACTGTCCTTTTGATCTCTGTTTTTGTATCAATATCTTTAAATGAAAGCACTGTTTTTTCAAAATGGCCTGGACAAATATATTTATCCCCATAATTAACACCACTATATTCTGCAATAAACCTTATTTTCCCAACAGGTAGATTAGAATAAGGAACCCACCTTGCTTGGATATTTCCATTTGATAGCTCTTGGCCTATAAAAATGTCCTTTGGTTCAAATCGCCCAATTAAAGGAGGATACGTCTTCAAAATAAGCATCCCTTTATCAACAAAATGGTCATCTATATCTTTTACGCTAATAAGCATGTCTATTCCTTCAGGAGAGTTACTATCTATCCTGGTCTTTGATAAAGACATATGGACTATAGTTGGAACCCCTACAAAAAATTCTATCTTTGCATCTTTTAAACTATGCCATACCTTTTTGGTCTCAGGCCCTAACCTTGCATATAGAACATATTTACCAGGAGATTGTGGCGCATTTACAGAGATCCACTCACCGCTCTTTCCCTGTGCCAGCAGGTTATTGTCCTTAGAATAAATATCAACATATGCGCTTCTTACCTCTATTCCATCAATAGATCGTATCACCTTGACCTTGACCTGTATCTTGCCTCCAGGTCCAACACCTAATGTCTTTAATTCTGGTTTAAGGTCCACCACCTTTTTTATCTCATATAGAATACTACTGGCACTGGGATTTTTTACTCCATTCTTATAATATATCTTATATGCCCTTATAATATCCTGTTTACTCACCTCAGGGGCCACTTCAGCCACATGATACCACCTTCCTTTCTTCTTCTTACCATTCACTATCCTATATGCATTCCTATCCCACAAATACACATCTGATGGATTTTCAGAATTTACGTACAAATCCCTAAAGCCTGGCTCCCTACACACGAGCAAATGATACCCTTGATCTAACATGGCCTTATTCCTTACATCACCAATAAGCTCACTTCCTGTCCCAATACATCCCTGGTTAATATTTTTGTCTATTTTTTGTTTGAGGGCATCAATGGTCTCCACAAATTGAGCTGCAATATCCCCATAACCCTTTAAAAAGCTGCCAACTAAGGGGACTTGCTCTCCGAATTCAGACATAACTGTACCTAAAGTCAAGATTGATTTAGCAAGTCTAGCAGTATCCTGGTCATAACCTGTGGAATCAATGCCTTTTAGCTTCGACCCAAGATCAATAATCTTTTTATAATAATCATATCCTTTAGTTAAGGTGTCCAAGTGAGAGGATATATCTTTTATGACTATCTCTTCAGGGAAAAAAGAAGTAGGAGGCAATGTGTAATGAAATTGTTTCCATTTTTTTGCCAAGTCTGATACACTCTCTAGGGCTGTTTTTGTGTTTTCATAAAGCTTACGAACGGTTTCTACATCATTAATCCTTTTTTTTAACAACTTTAAAGTCCTTATATCTTCCCTTGCTAGATCTTTTTTATATTCTGGTATATTACTGGTCTTATCCTGGATTATTGCCTCTTTTTTCTTAATAAGAGAGTCAATCTTTGCGCCCATATATTTTACAAAATCGTCATAAAAAGAATCAAATTGAGGGGGCAAGGTGTTTGTAAGTATAGTTTGTGCATAACATGTATTGTGTATCACAAAAACAAGGCAAAACAGAAAAATAAATAACTTCCTCATAAAATGCTCCTAGTTATATGTTATTGAAAATAACCCATAACCCCAATTGAAACAGAAAGGTTCCCCTCACTATCTATAGGAATTTTTTCCCCTATCTTCACCAAACCACTTATTCTTCCAAAGGTCCCTGTCTTCTTATCAAAAAATAGATTGGATACATCTGGAAAATAAAAACCAATAACATCTCCATTAGTGAGTACGATTTTACTACTCAAGGGGATAAACTTAATGCCTTTGCCACTTACTGAAAATATTTGGGTCTGTCCAACACACACATATTTTTTGTCTATGGGCCTAAATATCTTAAGTTGAAACCTAGTTGGACCAGCAAAATACCCCTTAACCCCTCTGATCTCATCGCCAGTTTTAAATTTCTTGCCATATAAAATATAAATTACATCCTTATCCTGTGAAAAATCCCTTTTTATGATCTCCCCTCCAACATAATCCATCAATACTTTTTTACTGGATAAAAGTTCTATTTCTTTTATCTCTTTCCTCAAAAAAGACCTTACATCACTTTTAAGTGAGTCTAATTCTCTATAATTATAGCTCTTTTCTTTTTTTAAGATCTCATTTAAATGAGAACAGGTAGTCAATTTATTCTCTAACTCTCTGTTTCGTCTCTCCAATTGACTCACCTTTGTCTTTAACTCCAGGTTTTCCCTTTTTATTGTATCCATGTTCTGGGCACATCCATAAGACCAAATTATAAGTATTAATAATATTCCAATCCTCTTCATAATACCTCCCTATCTTATCTTAAACTCATAACTTGCCAATTTCCTATTATTTATATCGTAAATAATAAACTCATAATTCCCTGGCCTAAAACCATTTAAAGGGGCGTTTATAGAAAGATATCTTTCCCCTTTTTTTGAAAAAAACATTGGTATCTTATAAACTCCAATCCCTAGTCCCTTATCATACATCAATAGATATATACTCTTCTCACCACCCCCTAAATAAGTCACTTTAATCTTCAATTTGTCTTGCATATGACTAATTTGTCTGCAAGCCTTAAGGTCACATACCAAGGCAACTTTAAAAATAGAAGGACTGAAGTTTAAAACCCCTTTGGATTTCCCTTTTCCATATGGATATAGAACAAGCCTCGGCCTGAGATTTTTGTCTGGACAATACATTGTATTAAAAAAATAAAAGGATCTATATCCATTATAAGTAACAGGTTTAATAACCATACCCAAGTTTTTATCTCCTGCCATCCAAGAAAGTACAAGATCCGTGATATCTATATGTATTTCACCAGAAGAAGTCTTTGGGGTAAATTTTGCATAACATTCCCTGGAATATTTAATTACCATTTTTTGGCTTAATACTTCAGAGGTGCTAGCCCTAGGGCCAGACACTGTACAATTGTCTATTACCTTGTATATCCCTAACTCACTCCTAAAATCTCCATCATATGAAGCTAAATTCAAATGTAATATGGCCTTTTTAACCAATCTAGGAGGCAATTTAAACCTGATTAACATAGCCATATCACTACTGTCCCTACTATACCCCACACAAAAAACACCCCTTTTACTGGAATCAATTCGTTTCTTATCGAGGTCAATAAAAATATTGATATCAGGATAAATAGAAATAACACCATTGTTTAAAATTAATTTAGGCCTATTGTTCTTATTATTTGATAAAATAACAGGGGGTTTTTCTCTGTTTTCCTGCACCTGAGCCAACATTTTATTAGTTTTTTTAACCATTATATTTTTATTAAATTCCTGGATGTCTTCTATCTTATAGCCTGCATTTATCTTAAAGATATAATCCTTGTTTATCTTTTTGTTTGAACTAGACACAGATTTAATTTCAACAAGGACATTAAAATCATTGCCTGACTTTGACAATTTTTTTACAGAAAAATCTTCTATTTCTCCTTTCTTAGAAATGTTTTGTAAAAATTTTATATTCTTTTTATAAACTTCTTTATTAGTTTTATCCACTAAATACTTTAGCTGGTCTAATTGATTTAACATTATAAATTGCATACACTTAGTTATTAGATAATCTATTTTTTGATTATTAGATGCATATATATAATTATTAAACAAAAAAATAAAAACCATTGAAATCATTATCTTTTTTCTCATAAATATACTCCATAAAAAATTAATTTTAAATATACTACAAAATAGATGAGAAAAATGTCAATGACATACATCACCACATATATCTACAAATTCATATTGTCATAAATCTAGATTTCCCTGTTAACAATTTTACCCCATAACTTCTATATTATACCTATATCCAAATTATATCCTTTTAGACTAAGTTAACCATCTTGCGCTTTACAAAAAATAAACTTGGATATATAGATTGCAACAGTAGATTAACAATAATAATATTGGGATTAATCAACCCTTTTGATATCAATGTGCCATAAGGAGGGCTATATATGGACGTAACAATAAAGGATACAAAGGAAAAACCTATGTTAGATAGGGGATATGTGATCTCAATTGTGATAAAGAATTTTAAACAACACAAGGATGTTGAAGTCCATTTGTTTAGACCTAAATGGGATGTAGAAGAGTATTCCATGTACGACTGGCCTGAATTAATAGGAAATCCCATTCCAGAAGCAAAAGAAATAGACCCTATTTCCAGTAGAAAGGTCCTCCTTGAGACCTTTAATGACCGAGAAAAAGAAATTATTGTGGAATATCTCAAGGAGAGATACAAAACTAGATTAAAAGAAATAAGGATATCTACCTTGAGCTTTCCAATACCACTTGGATTAGTTGGTCTCAGCGAAATAGAACCTCAAGGGACCATAGGTATAATCAAATTTGAAGAGATCCCAAATTATCCCCTGGATTTTTCTTTTCACGGGATCTATGACCTCTCACGCCACCCAGAAATAAAATAATCCAAAAGGCAGGGACCGACCCTGTCTTTAAAAATAACCAAGGGAATGTAATAACTCCATTTGTTCTTCCTTCATAGGATTCCTCCCAGAGCGCTCTCCTTGATCTGCAGGTTTTGTACATGGGATACAGTCTATGGACCTGTATCCTTTTTCATACAACTTGCAGTATGGCAAATTTTCTTGCATATGAAATGCCCATATATCCATCTCTGTCCAATGGATAATGGGATTTACTTGTAAATATTCAGGATCCCGTTTTTCTTCCATCCAACTAGCACCTCTCCTAACAATACTTTCATCCTTCCTGATACCAGTTAAAAGAACCTTTACCTCCAATTCCTGAACTGCTTTTTTTAATGGAACAATTTTAAGCTCCCTGCAACAAGATATGACATCTTCTTTTGGATATTTATTTAAGTCAACATCAGGTCTGTATACATAAAGATAAATTTTTTTATCCTTTATATATTCATCCATAAATTCCTTTATCTCTGAGAAAATAAATCCTGTATCAATGGTAAGTGCCTTTATAGTTCTATTTATGTTATTCATTTTTAAAAATTTACTCCATAGATAAAGTACTACAGTGGAATCTTTTCCCCCTGTCCAACTAACAAAGATATTTTGCATATTAAATTTATTTTCTATTATACTTTTAAAATAAGAAAATGTAACATCTACTTTATCCTTAAGAGAATTCTGCATATAATATCCCCTATTTATATAGACTTAATATAACATATTATACTAAAATATCTTCTACAATCCTCACATTAAATTTATTTTTAATAAAAAAAGATATCCATTCCCTTGCATCAAACAATGAATTATATGACCCAACTAATAGTTGGATCCTAGTATCATTTCATATCCAATGGTATTCTACAAATCTTATACCAAGGTTATCTAAATATTTAACCATATTATCTCTAAGCTTATCTCTTTCTACAAACCCTTTGTCCTTGATTTCAGGACCAAGGATCAATACATGGTACATAGTAAGATATATCTCTCCGTATATTGGTAATAGACATCTACCATGGAGTCCCAAAAAAAATCTACTCTTATACTTAACGTCCAAGAGAAAAACAATCAAGTTCAGTCTATGGATTGTTTCTTGACACAGAGTTCATCTCAGTTTACTAAATTTTTTAATGTTAATATAAAGATTAAATTTACGTCCTTTGTCATTTTTTTTGATATTTTTTTAGTTTTTTTAAATTTCAAAAAACAATAATAAGGAGGAAGGTTCATGGGTCAACGAGAACAGTGGGGTACAAGAACAGGATTTGTTATTGCAGCGATTGGATCGGCCATTGGGCTAGGGAATATATGGCGTTTCCCTTATATGGCCTATGACAATGGGGGTGGGGCATTCCTTATCCCATATTTCTTTGCCATGTTAACGGCTGGTATTCCAATCATTATTATGGAGTTTGCTCTAGGACATAAATATAAAGGTTCAGCCCCAATGTCTTTTGCTAGGGCAAAGGAAAAATGGGAATGGATTGGCTGGTGGCAGGTTTTTATTTCTTTTATCATATCCATCTATTATGTAGTGGTCATTGCATGGGCATTAAATTATACCTTAATGGCCTTTAATCTAGGATGGGGACAGGACACTAAGGGATTCTTTTTTAGCAAATTCCTACATTTATCTTCTAGTCCCATGCAATGGGGAAATATTGTATGGCCAATATTTATCTCTACCCTTGTTATCTGGTTCATTACATGGTTAATATTGTTTAGCGGTGTAAAAAAAGGGATAGAATTTGCAAATAAGATTTTTATGCCAGTTCTTTTTATTTTATTACTTATTATGTTAGGTCGGGCAGTGACCTTAAAGGGTGCATCTGAAGGGTTGCAGTGGCTCTTTAGACCAGACTTCAGCGCTATATTGAATTATAAGGTATGGACTGCAGCATATGGTCAGATATTCTTCTCCTTAAGTATTTGTTTTGGGATTATGATAACATACGCCAGTTATCTACCTGAAAAATCTGATATAAATAATAATGGTATGATCACCACCTTCGTCAACTGTGGTTTTAGCATATTAGCTGGAATCATGGTCTTTTCTGTACTAGGTTATATGGCCACAAAACAAGGAGTAAGTATCAAGGACGTAGCAGGAGCAGGAGTCGGTCTTGCCTTTGTTACTATCCCAAAGGCCATTAGTCTGCTTCCAGGGGCCAAATTTTTTGGCACACTATTTTTCTTATCCCTGGTCTTTGCTGGTCTATCTTCAATGATTTCAATTACTGAGACATGCGTGTCAGGCCTTATGGACAAATTCAAATGGGACCGTAAACCAACTACCTCACTATTTTGTGTAATAGGCTTTATCTTGAGCCTTGTATTTACCACACAGGGCGGTCTATTAATCTTAGACATAGTGGACCACTTTATCAACAACTTTGGTATTGTATTTGCCGGCCTAGTAGAAGTTATATTCTTATCTTGGTTCTTTAAACTAGACTCCCTTCGGGAACATGCTAATTCCCTTTCTGATTTTTCTATAGGGTCATGGTGGAATTTCTGCCTAAAAATACTCACTCCCATTGTACTAGGTTATATGGCAATAGCCAATTTAATTGGTGACATCAAAAAGCCGTACGGTGGTTATCCTATGAGTGCTTTACTGATCTTTGGTTGGGCAGTGGTAATTGGAATCGTGATCTTGAGTTTTGTTATGCAAACAGGCCGCAGTTTTAGTGATAAAAATTAAAAAATAAGGAGTAATATCATGAGCACTGGAGCAATCTTAATGATGATTTTTGGACTTGCTGTAACCTGGGGTGGAGCAGCTATATGCTTTGCAACTGCACTGAAAAAAAGAAATCTATAATCTAAAAATCCCATTGGATAAATATTGACCAGTGGAATATTATTATAACTAACCAATGACCTAATTAGTTTTATCTCAAAAATTGAGAATATCCAAAGGAATGCGGGGGGCAAGGTGCCCCCTAATTTTCTAGATAAATCGAACTTACCCATATGAACATATTTGCAATTATCCTTACTTCTATAATCGGACTTCTCCAAATTATAAGTGCCTTACATGCACTTTTGTACAAAAAAGATCCCAGGGCGTCGTGGGTGTGGATAATAGTTTGCCTATTATTACCTCCAATTGGACCTATACTCTATTTTTTGTTTGGTATTAATAGGGTAAAACTTAAAGCCAAAAAAATTAAATGGTTTTGGCCAGAGGTAATAGACAAAGATTTAATACTTACAAGAGACAGAGAAAAATTAGATAAAGCATATTTTCGTTATTTTGTAATTCCCCCGGATTTTCATCAATTGGCAAAGATTTCTGATTCAATATCAAAATTTCCCCTCCTCTCAGATAATAAGGTGGAAATTCTTTATAATGGAGATGAAACTTATGCCTCTATGTTATATCATATGAGACAGGCAAAAAATAGCATCTTCCTTCAAACATATATATTTGAAAAAGGGAAGATTGGAAAAGAATTTGTCTCTGTGTTAACACAAGCTATAAATAGAGGGGTGGATGTAAAAGTAATCATAGACGGCATAGGTGAATACTATGCCCTTCCCCGTATTGGAAACTTTTTAAGGAAAAACTCTATTCCATTTACCAGGTTTTTACCCCCTAGGCTCTATCCTTTTTCTCCACTTATAAATTTGAGAAATCATAGGAAAATTCTAGTTATTGATGGAGAGGTTGCATTTACAGGAGGAATTAATATAAGGGATAAACACATATTGGGGTCTAACAATAAAAAAAACAAGATACAGGACACACATTTTAAACTCACAGGTCCCATAACCCTTCAATTAGAAGAAATCTTTTTAAAAGATTGGTTTTTTTGTACAGGGGAGAGGATAAAAATCCCAAGACCCCTTCCTGAGCCAAAGGGAGAAGCCATTTGTAGGAGTATAACTGTGGGTCCAGACGACGATCTAAATTCCCTCACTATTTTATTAGTAGGTGCCATCTCCTTAGCAAAAGAATATATCTATATAATGAACCCCTATTTTTTACCTACTAGAGAAATTATAGGGGCCCTTCAATCAGCAGCACTTCGGGGAGTTGATGTTAGAATAGTCTTACCCCAAAAAAACAATATACCTTATGTGCATTGGGCTACAAGAAATATGTTATGGGAACTCTTGATGTATGGGGTGAAAATCTACTACCAACCCCCACCTTTTAATCACTCAAAAATTTTTGTAATGGATGGATTTTATTCTATAATTGGATCGGCAAACATGGATTTTAGGAGTTTGAGATTAAATTTTGAGTTAGTTGTAGAAACCTTCTGCAAAAAATTAGCAACCCAATTAACCCAACATATAAAAAACACCATTGAAATCTCACGGGAAACTACATTACACGAAGTAGATTCCAGAGCATTACTTACAAAAATAAGGGACTCTATTTGTTGGTTATTTACCCCTTATCTATGATTTCATATAATTAACCATCTCTTCCAACCCCTTGAGACTTAACTCAAACATGGGGAATATCTCCTTTATATACATAATGGTCTGTGTATATTTCCACTGGTATTTCATCTTTGGATTTACCCACACACTATATTTAAAGGTCTTTTTTATAAACTTTAACACATCAATGCTTGGTATCCCTGACCTCTCACCAAAATATATTGAACCATCAGGCACCAAGAGCTCATATGGTGCCATTGATGCATCCCCTACAATAATAAATCTAGTATCAGGATCTAATTTCACAAGGTCAACTACCTTGTAGGGCCTTGATATGCGAGGAGGATCCTCCCATAAATAATCGTATATGGTGTTGTGAAAATAAAAGACCTTTAAATCCTTAAACTGTGCCTTTGCATAATCAAAAACCACTTGAACCATCTCAACATATGGGTCCATGGACCAGCCACCATTGTCTATAGCAAGTATAACCTTGAGTTTGTCCTTGAGTCTCCTATCAAAGACTATTTCTATTTCTCCTGCATTCTTTACTGTCTCTTTGATAGTTTTATCAATATTTAGCCTATCTTTAGGACCTACTAGTTGAAGGTTTTTTAACTGTCTCAAGGCCTCGCCTATTTGTTGGGTAGTTAAAGGACCTTCTCTATTATAATCCCTATACCTCCTCTCCATGGCAACTTTTATAGCAGAACTATTCCTAGATACACC
>JALWFY010000032.1 GCA_027013815.1 Desulfohalobiaceae bacterium
CAAAACTCTTAGTTTCTAAGTCTATTATAAAAGAACTAACAAGGTGTTCCACTGGCTCTATATAACTCAAGGGTATATTTTCTTCTTTTAATTTTTGTCTTAGGATTTCAACAGATTTCACACCAAGGTCGTGTATCCATGGAGATTTTAGAGAAATCCCCCCGCAAATTCCTGCCTTTAAGTATTCTTTTTTTGCCCCTTTTTTTAACATTTCATCCAGTAATAATTTAAGGGCAGTTTCAGCACACATGTATGGTGCTTCTTCTGCGTGTAGTGGACATTCAGGGATAACTATATGTGCAAGTCCAGCTATATTTGATTTTTTGTCCATGAGTCCAAGGCCAACGCATGATCCAAGGGATGCAGCAAGTATTTTATGTCTTCCTGAACTTACCTTACGTCCTCCTGGAGGCACGAAAAATATAGAGTTGTCTCCATTAGTTATTTTTTCCATAACCAATATATTATCCATTTATAAGGGTTAAGAAATTTTTGCCCATTAATTTATCCCACTGTACTTTTGATAGACTTGTTTTTTTAAGTTCCTTAAAATATCTTGAGGGAGGAAGGAGTGGAAAATCTGTACCAAACAAGAACTTATCATCCCCTAATATTTCCATCATTATACTCAATGTTTCAGCCCGATATAAAAAGACCATGGCCGCAGTGTCAAACCAGCAGTTTTGAAGTACTTCTTTGACTTCTTTTTTTAAAAGTCCATAAAAGGGAAGACCTCCTCCTAGGTGGGCAAGGATCCATTTTGTATCCGGATTTTCTTTTATTAACACGTAGAGATTTTTGATGGTCATTGGGCTCTTTCCCAAATAAAAGTGACCAACAGGCTCATTTGTATGTAGGAGTACAGGTACGTTGGCGTGTTTACAGATATTACCTACCATGCTCAACACATCCCTTTGTTCTTTTTCAAGGTCTTTGGTATAAAAGGCTATTTCCCCTGCACCCTTTGCACCTAAACTAAGACATCTGTCAAGTTCCTTTTCTATATTTGTGTTTTCTAGACTAAAACAGCAAAAAGGGATCAATCTATCTGGATATCTTTTAGCGCTCTCTATTACATAGTCATTGTTTACTCTAAAGTTTTTTTCCTTTCTCCAGGGGAAGCCAAAGACCACGGCCTTGTTGACACCTTCTTCATCCATTTTTTCTATTAATTCTTTTGCTCCTACTAATTTTGCCTTTGGATTTTTATAAATAGCAGCAAATTCAGGTTCTCCCTCTAAAAATTGTTCTCTTTTTTCCCTTATTTCCCTGGGACATATATGTACATGTGCATCGATTATCATGATATACTCCCTTGACAAACTCACTATGGTGTTATTTATAGTCTATTTTCAACGATAAATTGCACAGTTTTTATTCTGTTGGAGTTTAACTTAAAGAAATCCTAATAAATTGTCCATAAAATTGTGTCAATCAATCATATTAAATAAGCGGGGTTTAAAAACATGAAAGGTAATATTTTGAATAAGGGATATGAACCAAAGGACATAGAAGAGAAATGGATAACCATATGGGAGCAGGAAAATACCTTTAAGGCAGATCCAGATAAACAAGGACCTAGTTTTTCCATTGTAATTCCCCCACCAAATGTTACAGGGAAATTACATATGGGACATGCCCTCAACATTACTATTCAAGACATAATGTGCAGATATAAAAGACAAAAGGGTTTTAATGTGCTTTGGGTGCCAGGTACAGACCATGCGGGTATTGCTACTCAAAACGTAGTTGAAAAGGCCATATCCAAGGAGGGACTCACTAGGCAGGACCTGGGGAGGGATAAATTTATTGAAAGGGTCTGGCAGTGGAAAGAAGAGTATGGTTCTAAAATCTTAAACCAGATAAAATCCCTTGGTGCATCTGTTGATTGGACTAGACTGAGATTTACCATGGATCAGGGTTTATCTAGGGCAGTTAGGGAAGTATTTGTAAGATTATATAATGAAGGTCTTATATATAAAGGCGATTATATGATAAATTGGTGCCCAAGGTGTCATACTGCACTTGCTGACCTTGAGGTGGAGCACGAGGAAGAGCAGGGTGGCCTATATTATATCAAATATCCCTTAGGATCAGGAGATGGATATTTGACAGTGGCTACCACCCGTCCTGAGACAATGCTTGGGGATACTGCGGTGTGCGTAAATCCTGAAGATGAGAGATATAAAAAATATATAGGTAAAAGGGTGCAACTACCACTAACCCAGAGGACAATACCAGTTATAGCTGACAGTTATGTGGATATGGAATTTGGAACAGGATGTCTTAAGGTGACCCCAGGACATGATCCCAACGATTTTGAGTTGGGGAGAAAACATGGTCTTGAATTGGTCAGGGTTATTGATGAAAGCGGTATAATGACCAAAGATGCTGGTCAAAGGTACAAGGGGCTTGATAGATTTAAATGTAGGGAAAAGGTCATTGAGGACTTAAAGGAATTGGGATTATTAGAAGACATAGAAGATATAACCCACAGTGTGGGTCATTGCTATAGGTGTAAGACTATTATTGAACCCTTGGTTTCTAAACAATGGTTTGTAAGGACCAAACCCCTTGCAATCCCTGCCAAAGAGGCCGTCCTTCAGGGAAAGACAAAGTTTTTCCCTGAGTCATGGACAAAGACCTATTTTGAATGGTTAGATAACATAAGGGACTGGTGTATATCTCGCCAAATATGGTGGGGGCATAGAATCCCTGCCTGGATGTGTAATAAATGTGGAAAGATATCTGTATCAATAGAAGATCTTTCAGAATGTCCAGAATGTGGTTCATTGGATATAGTGCAGGAAGAAGATGTATTAGATACATGGTTTTCATCTGCCTTGTGGCCATTTTCTACTTTAGGATGGCCTGATGATACAAAGGAATTACACCTGTATTATCCTACCTCTCTATTGGTTACTGGGTTTGATATTATATTTTTCTGGGTAGCAAGGATGATGATGATGGGGATACATTTTATGGGCGATGTCCCCTTTAAACATGTATACATCCATGCGTTGGTCAGAGATGAACATGGTAAAAAAATGAGTAAATCAAAGGGGAATGTAATAGATCCCCTTGATATGATAGAAAAATATGGGGCAGATGCCCTGAGATTTACTTTAACTGCATTTGCTGCCATGGGCCGTGACATCAAGCTTTCAGAGGCAAGGATAGAGGGGTATAAGCACTTTATAAATAAGATTTGGAATGCAAGTAGATTTGTGCTTATGAATGTTGATGATAGGGTGGATCCCCAAGATATAGATATAAGTAAATTGAGTTTTGGACATAGATATATCCTTCATGCCATGGAAGGGCTTAAAAAGGAGATAGAGAGGACCTTGGAGGGATATTTTTTTAATGAAGCTGCCCAGACCTTGTATCAGTTTTTTTGGCATATCTTTTGTGATTGGTATTTGGAGATGATAAAAAAGGAGCTCTATTCAGAATACGAGGACCTAAAGTATAGGGCTAGGAATTGTCTAATAAAGGTCTTTTCAGAACTGCTTATACTCCTATATCCATTTATTCCATTTATCACTCAACACATCTGGGCCATGTTGCCAGGGACAAATGAAAAGGATTTGTCAAAGGTAAAGTTTCCAGAATTTAGGCCTCAATTAGAAGACCCAGAACTTGATATGCAGATGGAGTTTTTTCAAGAGGTGGTAGTTGGTGTGAGGAATATCAAGAGTGAATTTGAACTGAGTCCTGGTCAATGGGTAGATGTGGTGGCCAAGGTAGATATGGACCATCTTCAATTTTTGGAACAAAATAAAGAGGTGATTTCTCAACTGGCAAGGATAAAGGATTTTGTAATGGATACAAATCCTGAGGTCCCAAAGGGTTGTGCAAGTTTTGTGTCAAAGGGTTGTGAGTTCTATGTGCCATTGGAAGGGGTAATAGACTTTAATAAGGAACTCCTTAGGTTAGAAAAGCAAAGGGAGAAACTCGTTAAGGAAGCTCAAAAATTAGAAAAAAAGTTGAACAATGAGAATTTCTTAAGCAAGGCACCAAGAGAGGTGATTGAAAAAGAAAGGGAAAAGAAGGTAGAGATTGATAAAAAGATTTCAAAGATAAATGCATTAATTGAGAAGATTCAATCTTTTGTTTAACTAAAGGACTATAATATGGGAAAGGTATATTTAATTGGAGCAGGTCCAGGGGCCCCAGGGCTATATACCCTGAGGGCAAAGGAGATTTTAGAGCAGGCTGACTATGTGGTATATGATTATCTTGCCAATGATGTATTTTTAGAGTGGATAAAGCCTGGGTGTAGGGTGAAATATGCGGGCAAAAAAGGTGGGGATCATACCTTGACCCAAGATCAAATAAATGAACTATTAGTAGACCTGGCAAGGGAATATGAAATAGTGGTAAGATTGAAAGGTGGAGACCCTTATGTATTTGGAAGGGGAGGAGAAGAGGCAGAGTTTTTAGTAGAAAATGGGATTGAATTTGAAGTAGTACCAGGGGTGAGCTCTGCAATTGCTGCCCCTGCCTATGCAGGCATCCCTTTGACCCATAGGGATTTTTCCTCTTCTGTGACCTTTGTGACAGGTCATGAAGCAGCAGACAAGGACAGATCTGTGTTAGATTGGAAATCCCTTGCCCGTTCTGCTTCTACCCTTGTTTTTTTTATGGGGGTAAAGAATTTGCCTATAATTACTAAGAAATTAATGGAGGCAGGCCTTTTGCCAGATAAACCTGCTGCTTTAGTGAGATGGGGTACTACTTGTAAGCAGAGGACTATAGTCTCTACTATATCTATGATAGCAGAGGATTCAATAAAATACAATATAACTCCTCCTGCCCTTTTAGTTGTTGGAGATGTGGTGGGTTTAAGAGATAGACTATCTTGGTTTGAAAAAAGGCCATTAATTGGGAAGACGGTGGTGATTACTCGCTCAAGGTCTCAGGCAAGCGAACTTGCTAGTAGACTCAGAGAAAAAGGGGCTTGTTGTGTGGAGTTTCCCACGATAGAGATTGAGCCAATAGAGGGGAATATAGAATTACATAATGAGATAGAAAAAATAAGTTCCTATGATTGGATAATTTTTACCTCAGTAAATGGGGTAGATCTATTTTTCAAGGACCTGTTTTCTTTGGGAAAAGACAGTAGGGCCTTGTATAAAGTGAAGATATGTGCAATTGGTCCTGCAACTGAGAAAAGAGTAAGGCACTTTTCTATTAACCCAGACCTGGTACCTAAAAAATATATTGCAGAGGGTATAGTGGAGTCTTTGAGACAAATGGGCATAGAGGGAAAGGATATATTGATACCAAGGGCCAAAGAGGCAAGGGATGTGCTTCCCATTGAATTGGAAAAATCAGGTGCAAGGGTAAAGGTGGTTCCAGTTTACAAGACTGTAATAGGTGATGGAGATCCTCAAGGTGTTATAGAAAAGATCAAGGCTAGAGGAATAGATTATATTAGTTTTACTAGTTCATCTACTGTAAAAAATTTTTTCTCCTTAGTTTCAAAAGAAATTTTATTGGAATACGGGGATGAAGTCCGATTTGCTTGCATTGGGCCAGTTACAGCAAAGACGTTAAAGGGGTTTGGCTTTGAACCGCATATTATCCCAAATGAATATACTATACCTGCACTTGTCAAGGCCATTGAAAGGGATGCTTGTAAATAGATAGATTCTAACAACTAGATAATTATTAAAAAAACAAAGAAAGAAGATACCATAATCTCCAGGTAAAATTTATTTTTTTGTAAAATATACCAACAAACTAATCCTCACCAATTTTATCTTGCCTAAAAAATTTAGAAAATATTTAAACATGTGTGCATAACTAGCTATAAATTATCAAACTGAAGTTCCGAAAATTGTAGGTTAAAGCGAAACGAAGTTTCGCTTTACTTTGGCCGTTGGCCAAATTTTAAAATAAGGAATAAATCCTTATTAAAAAATATGCGTAAGTAGTAAGCGGAACGAAGTTCCGCTAAGGCGGCTAAAGGCTAAAGGCAAAAGGCGAAAACCATTAATATAATTTTGGATGTTGAATTTTGGATTAATCCTTTTTTCATTCAAAATTTAGAATTTATAATTCAAAATTAAAAAATAGCCCTTCGCCCTTATATACAATGACTTAGGATTTAAAAAAACGTAAATTTTTTTCACGTTTTTGAAATAAAAAGCATAACTGACTATAATAATTATATATGTAAACAAGGTTTAGATTTAGTTTAAGGATTTTTGAAAATCTTCTTGACAATTGTAGGGGTAGTTGGATTAATGTGGTGAAAAGTGGAGAGTAGTGGTAAAATGTTTAGAGGTCATGCATATCGCACCTTAGATTCTAAAGGAAGGCTGATATTGCCTCCTGAATTCAGGGAGGTAGTGTTTTCTAGTGACTCTGATGGTAGGCTTATGCTTACCAATTTGGATGGGTGTGTAGTGGGCTATCCTTATTTGGAATGGATAGAATTGGAAAAGAGTTTTTATGAGATAAACTTATTAAATCGTAGGTTAAGGGATTTTCAGAGGTTTTTCTTTTCAGGTGCAAAAGAAGTGGTAATGGATAAACAAGGAAGGATACTCCTCCCTCCTCATCTTAGAAAATATGCAAAATTAAAAAAAGACGTAGTACTTGCAGGTGTTGGGAATAAATTTGAGATCTGGGATCAAGAACAATTTGAATCTCAGATAACCAAGGTAGAGGATGATTTTGATGCAATTATGGATGATTTATATCAAAACGGATATCAAATAAAGATTTAATATGGATCAAATACATGAACAAATACATATTCCTGTTTTAAAAGACAAGGTAGTTGAATTTCTCGATATAAAAAAAGGTGGTTATTATTTAGATGGTACAATTGGGTTTGGAGGGCACACCCTGGCCATGCTTGAAGCTGCTAAAGGGGACATTTTTATATTGGGAACAGATAGGGACCAGGATGCCTTAAAAATTGCAAAAAAGGCTATAGAATCAAAAGGATATTCTCACATGGTCTTTTTGTACCATTCTAATTATTCCAGGGTTTTTGATTTGATAAAAGGGCTGGGGTGGGACGCACTAGATGGGGCCCTGTTAGATCTGGGAATCTCCTCTTATCAGGTGGACATACCAGAGCGAGGATTTAGTTTTCACAGAGATGGTCCCTTGGATATGAGGATGGATCAGACACAAAAGATATCCGCCTATGAATTAATAAATTCCCTTTCATATGAAGAGTTAAAATCCATTATAAGGGAGTATGGGGAAGACCCCTTTGCTTCAAGGATAGCCATGAAAATTGTGGAGACTAGGAAAAAAAGGACCATAAAAACTACTAGGGAATTGGCATCAGTGGTCCTTGAGGCATATCCTGCAAGATTCAGACGTAGCGCAAGAAGACACCCCGCGACAAGGACTTTTCAAGCACTTAGGGTCGCGGTTAATAGGGAGTTAGATGAGCTAAACTCTTTTTTGTCAGGTATTTTAGATTTTTTTAAACCTGGGGGTAGGTTAGTTATAATTTCATTCCATTCCTTAGAGGACAGAATAGTGAAACATTTTTTTAAAAGAGAGCAAAGGGGATGTGTATGTCCACCAGATCAAATTTTGTGTACTTGCAACCACAAACCCAGGTTAAAGATCCTTACAAAAAAGCCAGTTGTGCCTGATAAATGGGAAATTAAACAAAATAAAAGGTCTAGAAGTGCAAAACTCAGGGCAGCAGAAATATTATGAAAACATATTGGTATGTATTGACCATTGAGCTAATATCTATAGCCTTGTTTTGTTTTTTGCTGGCGTGGTTAAATGTAAGGCAAATAGCTATATCCTATGAAATATCTAGATTAAATAAAGAATATATACAAAAGAAGGAATTGAATTCAAAATTACTTGTGGAAAAGAGTGTGTTGTTTTCCCCGTATAGACTCAGAGAAATAGCAAAACAATTTGGACTAAGACCCATTGATCCCGATAGAGTGAGAAATATTGAACAATGACCTTTTTAAAAAGGAAAAAGATTGACATATCAACTATAAATTTAAAATTGAGGATAGTATTTTTTATACTTTTTATAGGCCTTATGGTCTTGTGGATCAGGGACTTTTACATCCAGGTGGTGTGGAGAAATGATTTTCTTAAGAGGAGTAGGTCTCAATATTGGACAAAAGAGCTTGTATACGGAAAAAGGGGAGAAATTTTTTCTTCTGACAATGTGATTTTGGCAAAGACCATAGTATTTAAGTCTGTTTTTGCAGTACCGGACAAATTAAAAGATCCCAGGAGGGTGAGTTTGGAGCTGGCCAGGATACTTAATATCAATAGGAACTATCTTTTAAAAAGATTGAGTTCTAAGAAAAAATTTGTCTGGATTAAAAGAAAGGTTTCTGATTCCCAGGCCCAAAAAATAAGCTCATTAAATATAAAAGGGGTTTATCTCACAGAGGAAAGTGGAAGGATTTATCCCCAACAAATAATGGCAGGTCAACTCATAGGGTTTGTTGGTACAGACAATAGGGGGTTAGAAGGAGTTGAAAAGGGTCTTGATAATATATTACGGGGCAGGAAGGAATATCTGTTAGTGCAAAAAGACGGCCGAGGAAATTTGCTTTACGCCCCAGGGGAGTTGGATAAGGGGATATCAGGACAAGATGTTGTACTTACAATTGATTCTAGAATTCAGTCTGTAGCAGAAAGGGCCCTGGCCAGAGGAGTGATTAAAAACAAAGGTAAATATGGTCTCGCCTTGGTAGTGGATGTACATACAGGCAATATACTTGCCTGGGCACAATATCCTTTTTTTAATCCAAATAAATTTACTAGTTCTTCTCCAAGTATATGGCGAGATAGAATGGCCCTGGATATGTTTGAACCTGGATCTACAATGAAGCCCTTAATGATAGCCGCAGCAATTCAAAAAGGTATATGTGATATAAACAAAATATATTACTGCGAAAATGGTAGATGGAAGCTAGATAATGTAATTATTAGAGATGCACATCCTCATGGCTGGCTCTCTGTAGCAAGGATAATAAGATATTCAAGTAACATAGGGGCTGCAAAAATTGGCTTAGAACTTGGTAAGGAAAATTTTTATAATTACCTAAAGGCCCTGGGTTTTGGAAGGACTACTAATATGCCATTGCCAGGGGAGGCAAAGGGCATCTTAAGAGACCCAAAGGACTGGGAAAAGGTAGATCTTGCCACTATTAGTTTTGGACAGGGTATATCTGTAACTGCTCTGCAACTTGTGCGGGCATATTTATGTATTGCAAATTATGGTGTATACAAGTTTCTACAGTTGATCCCAGGAGAAAATTATGACTTCCCTAAAAAAAGGATTTTTTCAAGGACTGTTTGTAAGGCCATATTGTCAGCACTAAAAGACGTTGTTGAAAAAGATGGTACTGGTCAAATGGCTAGGATACCTGGAATAGAGATTGGAGGCAAGACTGGTACTTCTCAAAAAATAGTAGATGGAAAATATAGCGATAAAGAGTATGTTGCTTCTTTTATTGGGTTACTTCCAGCTATGCACCCAAAATATTTGGCCTTTTGTATGGTAGACGAACCGAAGAGTGATATTTATGGGGGAAAAGTAGCTGCCCCGATTGTTAAGGAGATCTTCAATAGATTAATTCCCCTTGAGAGTTCTATTTCTCCTTTAGAGGTGGAATATCTAAGTAATACAATATTAAATAAAAAAATAAATAATAGAAAAAATAGTATGAGTATGCCTAAGGTTTATAATCTTAGTAAGATACCAAATTTTAAGGGGATGTGTCTTAGAGAGGTCTTGGAGATATTGTCTAAAAAAAAGATGCTCCCAATGGTAAAGGGAAGTGGTCCAATAGTGGTGAGACAATATCCTCAAGCAGGGTCTAATTGGGACTCTAAAAAAATTATACTATGGATGGGTTTTAAACAACTATCAGCAGTTGAACAATAGAAAGATTATGGCAATAAATTTAGAAGAATTGAAACAAAAAGTAAGACAAGGCGTAAAAGTCACTGCAAACTCTAAAGAAGTTGAGAAGGGATCTGTTTTTGTTGTTTTTGAAGAGAACAAACAATATCTCTTTGACGCTGTAGATAGGGGTGCAAGCTATATCCTTATGGAGCCAAATCACAAGGAATTATTAGGGGATAGGCAAAGAGATATACAAATTATCTTTTCCTCAAATATTAGAAAGGACTATGGAGAACTTGTTGCTGCTTATTTTGGAAATGAACATCAAAATTTTGCACTAATTGGAATAACTGGGACAAATGGAAAGACCACTACTTCATATCTAGTTGAACACCTTTTGAAAAATATAGGTTTAAAGGTGGGAGTTATTGGAACCATTAATTACAGGTGGATGGATAAAGTTGAGGATTCAAAACTCACTACCCCAGGTTGTTTTGAACTACACTCAATTGTCTCTAAGATGAGATCAGATGGGGTAGATGTGATAATAATGGAGGTATCCTCTCATGGACTGGCCCAGGACAGAGTAAGTGGTCTAGAGTTTGACTTTGCTATATTTACAAATCTCACCCAGGACCATTTGGATTATCATAAAAACATGGAAGATTATTTTAAGGCAAAATCTAAACTCTTCACCACTTATCTGAGGAAAAAAGGGGTGGGTATTGTTAATCTTGAAGATAAACATGGGAGATATCTCTTTGATTTGCTGGGAGATAGGGCAATTGGATATGGGTTTAAGGGATGTACAGGGGACAGGAGTGGTAGATATTTAAAAGGGGAAATTGTAAAAAGTTATAGAGAGATACAACTACTTAGATGTCTTTATGAACATAGACAATGGGAGGTCTCTATACCCCTTTTGGGAAGGCATAATGCATTAAATCTACTTGCAGCCCAAGGGGTTGGATTGGCCATGGGAATAAAACCAGAAGCATTTAATGTGTTTAACAGCATTCATCAGGTCCCAGGGAGATTAGAGCGTGTGGACAATCCCTTGGGTCTGGATATTTACATTGATTATGCCCATACCCCAGACGCTTTGGAGAGGGTGTTGGAGTCTATACGGGAACTAAACTACAAAAGGATAATAGTGGTCTTTGGATGTGGAGGAGATAGAGATAAGATCAAGCGTCCTTTAATGGGCAGGGTAGTTAGTAGATTTGCTGATTTAATTGTACTTACTTCAGATAATCCTAGGGGTGAAGACCCTGAGGCAATAATACAGGATATACTTCCAGGTATAGATAATCAAATCCCTGTTACTATTGAAGTAGATAGAAAAAAGGCAATAAAACAGGCCTTGTATTTAATGGAAAAAGGGGATGTGTTGGTTATTGCTGGTAAAGGACATGAGACATACCAGGAGATAGGGGGCAAGAGATATCCATTTTGTGACAGGGATGTGGTAGAGGAGATAGTAAACTCATGGAATTAGGATTATATGAATTAGGATCCATCTTGGGCGGCATTGGGAACTATCTTCAGTTTCAAGATCTAAAACTAGAGGGCATAAAAACCGATAGCCGTATGATACAACCAGGAGATGTATTTGTATGCCTGGAAGGCACAAATTTTGACGGTCATAAATTTGTAAGAGATGCAATCTCCAAAGGTGCAAGGGCAGTGGTGTCCATGAAGCCCATTCAAGATGTGCAAGATAAGATACCTGTTATAATGGTAAGGGATACTTATGAAGCTCTTTTACAAATTGCCACGTTTTTGAGGAATAGGTTCCAAGGGACTGTGATTTCAGTTACAGGTAGTTGTGGGAAAACTACTACCAAGGAAATATTGTATTCTATCCTCTCAAAGTCCCACAAGGTATCTAAGAATTATAAAAACTGGAATAATCTAATTGGAGTTCCCCTTTCTATATTTAGATTTAAAGGGGATGAAGACTTTTGGGTGTTGGAGTTAGGAATTAATGTTATTGGAGAGATGGATAAACTAGGGAAAACAGTTACTCCAGATATAGTATGTATACCAAATATTGGTCCAGTACATTTAGAAGGCCTGGGATCTCTAACAGGGGTGGCCAGGGAAAAGGCCAACCTCTTAGATTATTTGTCAAAAAATGGGGTTGGGATAATAAATAAAAAATATCCAGAACTTGTTTTGGAGGCAAGTAAGAGGCCTGGCCGCACTTTATTCTTTGGAGGGGATTCATCTTATACCATCAAGTTTAAGGGTATAGACGAGAAACTTCAGGGAAGATTTGATGTCTTTCTTGATAAGGAAGTTTTGAACATAAAGACCAATCTGAATATGGGGATATTTCAGGAAAACATTCTTGCAGCAATATGTGTTGCCAGAGAATTGGGCATTTCAGAAGAAGATATAATTAAAGGAGTTGAACATGTGCCCATCCCAGAACATAGGGCAAGGTGGATTTGGGTTGGGGATTTTTTGATTTTAGATGATTGCTATAATGCCAATCCCCTGGCCATGGAAAGGGTGTTTAATGATCTTAACACCCCCTTTTTTAAAAGGCCCATTATATCCATCTTGGGAGATATGTTAGAATTAGGAGAATATTCAAAAAAAGAGCATTTTAGATTGGGAAAGATTTTAGTGGATAATGGAGTAGATGTAGTATTTTATAGAGGAAAATTCTATAGTGATGTTAAAAATGGTATCTTATCGAGAACAACTAATATCGCAATTTATAAAATAGATAATGTAGATAATTTTGTAGATAAATGGAAAAAATTAAATATTTCAGAAGGAACTATTATAGTAAAAGGTTCACGTGCGGTTAAATTAGAAGAAGTTTTAGATTTGCTCATAAAGAATATAAAATCTAATTCTATGGTTAAACAGTATTAGATGTTCCCCTTTAACTATTTAACTATTTAACTATTTAACTAAAATGATATATCATTTATTATATCCATTAGCTAGTATTTTCTCTATATTTAATATATTTAGATATATTACTTTTAGATCTATATATGCTATGTTAACTGCACTTATGATATCAATATACATAGGTCCAAGAATAATAAACTTTTTGTATAGTCTAAAAGTAAAACAATATATTCAAGAAGATGTAGTAATACATCAGAAAAAGCAAGGGACTCCAACAATGGGGGGTATTCTTATAGCAATTGCTCACCTTACCTCTGTATTATTATGGGCAGATATTACTAATAAATATATATGGCTCTGTATATTTGTCTTTGTTGGTTTTGGTACAATAGGATTTTTAGATGATTATTTAAAGGTAGTTAAAAGACACAATATGGGATTAACAAAGGGAGCAAAATTTTTAGCTCAGGTATTAGTTGGTGGAGTTGCAGTAGCATTACTTATTCATCTCCCTGGATATTCCAGTAAGTTGTATTTTCCGTTTATTAAATGGTTTCATCCAGATTTAGGATGGTTTTATGTGATTTTTGCATTATTTGTAATGGTGGGTTCTTCAAATGCAGTAAATTTAACAGATGGTTTAGATGGACTTGCCATAGGTCCAACGATTATAGTTGCTGCTACCCTTGCAATATTTATATATATTGCTGGGCATGTAAAATTATCCCAGTATCTACAAGTTGCATATGTTCCTGGTGTTGGTGAGGTGACAGTGTTTTGTAGTTCCTTAGTGGGTGCAGGACTGGGTTTTTTGTGGTTCAATGCCTATCCAGCCCAGGTATTTATGGGAGACGTTGGAAGTTTAAGTTTAGGGGGGACATTGGGATTTTTGGCCATACTTTGTAAACAGGAATTAGTCCTTCCAATTGTAGGAGGGCTTTTTGTCCTTGAGACCTTGTCAGTAATTATTCAGGTGGCTTATTTTAGGTATACTGGTGGTAAGAGGGTTTTTAAAATGGCCCCTATTCACCATCATTTTGAGTTAGAAGGTATCCCAGAGTCTAAAATAATTGTGAGGTTTTGGATCTTATCTATTCTTTTGGCCATGTTAGCTCTTAGTACATTGAAACTGAGGTAATTTTAATAATTATGAATTAAAAATGGCAGATCACACCTCACAACTTACGGTTCACGGATTTATGGATATAAAAGGCAAAGATATAGCAGTTGTTGGGGCAGGGGCTTCGGGGATAGCTGCAACAAGGCTTTTATCTCATATGGGAGCACGTGTTCGCGTCCTTGAAAGACAAAAGGGAAATTTGGATAAAGATATCTACAAATGGTTAGTAGATAACAATGTAGAAATAAGGTTTGGGGAACACAGTACAGAAGATTTTAAAGGTGTTTCCATTGTGGTGTTAAGTCCTGGTGTCCCTATCCACAATATAAAACAGTATGTATCTGGTGATGTATTGATCATCTCTGAACTTGAGTTAGGCTCCAGGTTTCTAAAAGATGAGGAAGTTATTGCTATAACAGGTACCAATGGAAAAACTACTACAGTTGGCCTTATCTCACAGGTATTTACAGGTAGTGGGATAGGACATTTTGTGGGGGGGAATTTTGGGACTCCTTTGTGTGAATATGTGATGTGCAATAAGAGAGAGGATGTGGTGTTGTTAGAAGTCAGTAGCTTTCAATTACAAAATATTATTGATTTTAGGCCAAACATAGGTGTTTTTTTGAATTTTTCTCCAAATCACTTGGATTTTCACCTGGATATGGAGGAATACCTTAAATGTAAAATGAATCTTTTTAAAAATCAGACAGAAAAGGACTGTGCTATTATAAATGATTCCCTAAAAGAAATTATAACAGGATATCCAATAAGGTCTAACATAGAATTTTTTTCAAAATTCAATAAAGAGCTGGGCTCATTATTGGGAGAGCATAACTTGGAAAATATTGGAGCAGCATGGAGCGTTTGCAAAAGATTTCAAATAGATATCCAAACATTTGAGAAATCAGTGTCCAAGTTTACCCCATTTTCCCACAGATTAGAATTTATTGGAGAGATAAATGGGGTTAGATTTTATAATGATTCTAAGTCTACTACCTTAGAGTCCCTTAGGGCAGCGATCAATAGTTTTTCAGGAAATATATTACTTATATCAGGGGGAATCCTAAAAGGGGGTTCTCCTGAAAAATTATTAGATGACTTGACTAAAAAAGTCGTCCAGGTTGCAGTTTTTGGTTCCAGTGCAAAGGTATTTTTTGAAAAATGGAACCCATATTTACCGGTTTTTTGGGAAAAGGATTTAAAGACAGCTACAGAAAAGCTATTTTTCAATGCAAGAAGGGGAGATATTATCCTTTTTTCTCCAGGGTGTTCGAGTTTTGATATGTTTTCAAATTACAGGGAAAGGGGAGATTTTTTTAAAAAAGTAGTTAGAGAATTATCTTTAAATATTTCACAAAGATATTAAGTATGGTCAAGAATAGGAATTTTATAGAAAAAGGGATTATAATTTCTGTATTAGCCTTGATAATAATTGGGGTTATTATGGTATTTAGTTCAAGTGGAATTTATGCAAATGCCCGATTTGGGGATGAATATTTTTTTATAAAGAGGCAAATCTTGTTTGTTTCAATAGGGGTTTTTCTAATTTATACACTCTCTAACATCCCTGTTGAGTTTTTTTATTTTACAAGGTATTTCTGGCTGTTTTTATGCCTTGTCCTTGTTGGACTTACCTTGACTCCATTGGGCAAAAAGGTAGGTGGAGCTAGTAGATGGTTGTCTTTTATGGGATTTTCCATTCAACCATTGGAATTTGTAAAGGTTTTTTTAGTGGTCTATCTTGCATGGTTTTTTGGGGAAAAACAGGAAAAAATAAAGAGGTTTACTATAGGTTTCTTGCCTCCAATATTGGTGACAGGGATTTTTTCACTACTCTTAATATTGCAACCTGATTTTGGCGGAGCAGTATTTGTGTGTGGGATTTTTTTCTTTATGAGTCTAATTGGAGGTACTAGATTTTTATACTGGATAAGTTCACTTGCGCTATTTTCCTTATCTGCTGTGGTGATGATATGTACATCTGTCTATAGAGTGAAGAGGTGGGAGGCATTTTTACATCCTTTTCAACACGCAAAGGGATTAGGCTATCAAATAGTTCAGTCTATTTATGGATTGGCACATGGGGGAGTCCGGGGTGTTGGACTGGGATTTGGAAGACAAAAGCTCTTTTATTTACCAGAGGCACATACAGATTTTATTTTAAGTGTAATTGGCGAAGAAATGGGATTTTTGGGGATGAGTCTTATATTTATACTTTTGGTCATGTTTTTGTTTCTAGGTGTAAAACTTGCCCTTAATTGTTTTGACTTAAAAGACAAATTTTTGGTAAGCGGTATTGTTTTTATAATTGTATTTGCCTCATTTTTAAATATTGCAGTGGTGACAGGTATGTTACCTCCAAAAGGACTCACAATGCCCTTTATAAGCTATGGGGGCTCTAGTTTGCTCTCTTTGTGTTTGGGAGTTGGCATGGTTTTAAACATAGTTAAAAAGAATTCTGGAGTAAAATAATCTGTGGCTAAGATTATATTGGCAACTGGTGGAACAGGGGGACATATATTCCCAGCCCTGGCAGTAGCTGATGAATTAAAGACAAGAGGGCTAAAAGATCTTCAATTGATCTTCATGGGTGGTAAATATGGTCAGGAAAAGTCCCTTGTCCCAAAATCAGGATACAATATTATGTTATTGCCTGTGAAGGGGATTTTAGGGAAAGGGTTAAGTTCTGCATCAAATATAGTGCTGGTGTTTTTCAGTATGTTCAAAGGTTACTTATTTTTAAGGAGATTTAAACCTGATATAGTTATGGGTTTTGGAGGATACGCATCCTTTGTGCCTGTTTTTTTGGCAACCAAGATGGGGATATCAACATGTATACATGAACAAAATAGTTTCCCTGGTTTTACCAATAGATTTTTGGGCAAAAGGGTAGATAAGATCTTTCTTAGTTTTCCTGATACACGCGGAGTTTTCCCAAGATATAGGACATTGGTAGTGGGAAATCCTGTTAGGGCAGATTTTCTTAGGGAGTCAGAAGGAGAAAATGGCCATATAGAAGGGGCCAATAAGAGGATGAATTTATTGGTGGTTGGAGGTAGCCAAGGTGCAAAAGGGATAAATGATATCATTATTGATTCCTTGACTATATTTAAAAAACTAGGGGTTAGAATTTATCATCAAACAGGGAGCATGGATTATGAAAGGGTATGTCAAGCTTATGTTGCTAATAATATGAAGGAATTCAAAGTAGAACCCTTTATATCCAATATGGCAAAGGCATATAGGTGGGCTGATCTTGTGGTATGTAGGGCAGGTGCTTCCACTATATTTGAACTTGCTGTTATGGGAAAACCAAGTGTTTTGATCCCTTATCCATATGCGGCAAATAATCATCAACGGGTAAATGCAAAATTTTTGGAACAAGGGGGAGGAGCGATAGTCTTAGAGCAGTCTTATTTAAAAAATAATAGGCTTGGTAGCGTGGTAGCAGACTTAATTGCTATCCCAGGAAGATTAAAACAAATGAGTAAGGCAGTTAAAAAACTTGCACGTCCAGATGCCACAAAGAGGATAGTGGATGTTTTAATTGAAATGTTAAATATCACATTAAACTCGGCCTAAAAGGCCAAGATAAAGTGGAACAAAGTTCCACTTTTAAGATGAGAGATTTTGGATTTTAAATTTTGGATATTGGATTGATATTTATTTAACTGTGAACTGTTATTTTAAATGCAAAACTCAAAGTCCATAATTCAAAATTATAAAAAAAGGATACCTACGTTAATCATGAAAAAGATAAAAAAAATACACATGA
>JALWFY010000033.1 GCA_027013815.1 Desulfohalobiaceae bacterium
ACTTATAAGAGTTGAACCAAAATATACATCTTTAAAATGTTCAAGATGCGGACATGTTTCAAAAGAGAATAGATTAACACAAGCTAAATTTATCTGCACTAAATGTGGATACACAGCAAATGCAGATTATAATGCAAGTGTTAATATTCTTAATGCGGTAGGGACTACCGTCAAAGCCTCTTAAATATCTAACAGTAGTTGGAGTTCAGAGGAAGCTTCGCCATTTATGTCGGAGTAGTTCACAAAAAGTTGGCCATGAAACTCCAACAGCACTACTGAGTTTGGAGACATTAAGTTCAACCGGATTTGTAGTGCAGAGCATATAAAGTATCTTTTTTAATTTATCTGTTTTAGAAGGTTCAATATTGTAAATACTACTTAAATCTGAATCTATAGTAATATTTATTACCTCTAAAAGTTTTTGTGGATAGTCTGTAAGTGATTCTTGATAAAACGGATAACATCCATATTGTAGATACTCTTCAAAATGTTCTAATGGACGAATAGTATTCATAATATTTGCGACAATATCATAATGATCGTCTCTAATCTCATCTAAGCTATAAGTATCAAATTTTTTATTTGTTTGTAACTCTATAAATTCTCTAAGTGAAAGGACTCCTAAATTGTGCATAACAGCACGCCTTGAAAGATCTATTTTAGAATTATCAATTTCCAAGGCAGATGAACCTGAAAAAATAACCTGCAAATCAAAAACATCATATATTGCCTTTAATTCTTTAGAAAAGTTTTTATTTTTATGAATTTCATCAATAATAAAAAGTTTACCGCCTCTAATATAAAAACTCTCTGCAATATTATAAATACTCTCATCGCTTACTGCCGGATGATCACAACTGATGTATAAAATCTTAGAAGGGGCAAAACCTACCTCTTTGGCATATTGTAAAAGAAGTGTACTTTTTCCTGAGCCTCTTGGTCCTTTGATACCTATAAGCTTTGAATTAAAATCTATTTTCTCAAAAAGCCATCGTTTATATGTAGGTATGCTTTTACTTAAAACTTGTGCTGAGATTTTTTGTAATAGTTGCAAATCCATAAAAAACCTTTTATCATAAAATACATTTTATAATTATAGCATATTTATTCTAAAGTGTATTTCATAGCAATACTCTTACTGCTAATAATATTCAAAAAATAGATACTTCATAGTATGAACTTAATATCTTCCTCAATTATCTCAAAAGAAGAAGCATCCCCACATCGAAGTATAAAATCCAAAAATACATCAACTATTATGTATTTCCCCTGTGCGGTTTTTTTGATAATTCCCATATCCTCCAAAGAGCTTCTGACATTATATAGAGCCTTGCTATCAAGGTTTACTTTTATACTTTTTGCTAATGCTATCAAAACTTCCAAATGATGTTTTTTTGTTTTTGCTTTGTTTATAAGTTCATTTAGATAAGCTTTATTGTCTAAAATAGTCTCAAGCATAAAATCATGCATTCTGCTATTATCAATATCTTTTAGATCAAAAGCCAAAGCATTTATATAAACCTTTTGTAGAAACTGCATAGAATAATCAGGATGTCCACCTAAAAAGTTGATATACTCATAAAGGTTTTCACAAACAATTTCTTTTTCTTTAAAAATATTTTCTGCATATTTATAGAGCTCATCAATATCTAAAGGCGGTAGCGAAATTATCTTCGTAAAATGAAAAAAAGCGGAACTTTTATGCTCAAATATCTTTGTCATTATTGATTCAATACTGCCTAAAAAGATATAGGTAACATTTGTATGATGTTGTAATATT
>JALWFY010000034.1 GCA_027013815.1 Desulfohalobiaceae bacterium
CACCAAAACCATCAGGGATTTGTTCTCTGGCTTCTTGTAAACGTTCATTAACTAGCTGGCGAGCAAAATAAATATCCATGCCATCTTCAAAATAAACATTCACGACAGATAAGCCAAAATTGGAAATAGAGCGAATTTTCGCGGGATGTTAGGAGACTTCTTTGTGTTTGTCGTTTTTCCAAATAGGAAGAATTTCTTTACTGAATGATCGCGCTTTCTGTGATGGATAAGATTGAATGTCTTCCCTTGCCTCTCGGTCAATGGGATTAATAATTGGTCTCTTTTTGCGGAAAGATATCTTTTTATTTACCCAAGCCCTTAGTTTAGAAAGTTTTTGTAAAGCTTTTTTTCGCCAACTGTCGTTTTTATTTTTAGAATTTATTCCCAAAGTTTTCTTTGTTTTTCTGTAACCATTAATTACTTTCTCTCCAATCCACATTACCGGTGGAACGATAACTTTTTGTTTAAATTTCCAGACAGCTTTAGGAATTCCTGTTGGCATTAGAAGCGTTTGTAACCATCTTCCAAGATAGCTTACAATGACAAGATTTCTTGTGAATTTAGGGAAAATTAGCCCACCAGTTTTTTTAGCAGTTTCATAATCAGTTTCAATCCATTTTCCCATCAATGTTTCAATTGTATTGATTTGAGCGTTTGGATAAGGGCTTATGAAGTGATCTTTTCCAAAATTTGCGATTTTTTCAGCTCCACGAATTGTGGCATCTCCTGTCCATTTTACAGTTTTCTGAAAAACATTCGGCGGACCCTTGATTTTACCATACATCATTGGAGATGATTCTGTTCTTGAAGTATAAAAATCCCGCGAATTTTTTAGAGTTGAGCTTGTTCGATAAGAAAGATTTGGTGAATCTGAAATAGTCTCTGACCATGAACTAGGAATAGTGGAAAGAGTTTGAGAAACATTATTGGAAACTTTATCAGCCACTTTTTCAGCAGTCCCTCGCCAAGAAAATTTCGCGGGATTTTGCCTTAAATAGTTATTTTCTAGTTTTCTCATATCTCTTTGATTATAACATTTTTTCGTATTTTATGCAACTATTAAAAAACAGCGAAAAAAAACTTTGACAACAAAAAAGAAAGGACTATTCTAGAAGCGATTTAGTTTTTAAAAACATTAAAACATGGCAACAACTGCTTCACAAACAAAAATAAAGGTTGATTTCAAAGAGTTTATGGAGAAACTTTTGGGATTATTGACCGACCGAGAACGAGATGTTATTGAACGACGATTTGCAATCGGTTACGACAAAAAAGAAACTTTAGACCACATTGGAAAAGGGTATTCCGTCACAAGAGAACGAATTCGCCAAATTGAAGCTGTGGCAATTCAAAAACTCGCGAGAATTTCACAAGATAAATCTATTCGTGTTATTCACGATATTGCCAAAGAAATTTTGGCAAAATTTGGAGGAGTTATGTCAGAGGATATGCTTGTTTCTGAAATGTTAAAAGTTATTGACGGAGCACAAGAAACAAACACAAATTCGCTTAAATTCACAATTATTATTATTGATTATCATCGAACCATCACAATTGTCATCAGCACGAATTACTACAAAAAACCTGCTATATTCAACTACAGGAAAGTAAGAAAGATAAGAAGTAAAACGAACTTCATTAGTCAAATCTCCTCCTGGAGTATAACCAATTGTCTCTACAGTAAAATCGGAAACATTAGGATAAGCCGATACATATAATACTCCATCTTCATTTCGCTGTGGTGAAGATTGATTGAAATTCCTAGTTGATACTA
>JALWFY010000035.1 GCA_027013815.1 Desulfohalobiaceae bacterium
GATACTAGGGTCCCAACAGCAGAAAGTTTCTTTGCCTGCAGTAGATCTTCCTGTCTTTTTTCCAATTCTCTTATCATTTTGTTAAATGCATTGATTATAATTCCAAAATAACTACTAGCTGTGTCATTTTGGGGTATATAGCTAAAATCTCCCTTTAAAATCCTTTCAGTGGTTTTTTGGATAAAAGAAATTTGCTTAAGAATGGTAAACGTTAATATAGCAAGGAATATTATCAATATGCCCCCAAAAAGGAACATTACAATGGATGGGAGGAATAAAATCTTATCTATAGTTCTATTTACATATTTTTTATTTAATTCTAGCAAGGTTTGGGCAAGAATGAGGATATTATGACCATATTTTCTTATTTCCTTTAGATTGACCTTTTTCTTATATTTAGCCTTTTTGATTAATTTCTCATACGTTGTTATATCTCGATTAAATTTTTTAATTTTGGTAGAATAATCTCCCAATTTATGTTCATACATTATATTTTTCACTTCTGATTTAATCCTTTTTATATATATAAGAACTTCGTCTAAATCTTGAACATCAATCTTGTATACAAAATTTTTTTCATATCTTCTAAGTTCTAATACATCCTCTATAAAGTCATGAGATCTTTCCAAGACATTTAATTGTTTTTTAAACACATTAATATTATAAATATATCCTATTAAATATACAATTAAAAAGATAATTATGGTAGTAATGAATAAAAGAATCTTTATCCTTAGATCTTTCATTATACTTGTTCTCTTGGCAATGATTCTATATCAAGTGTCAATATTATTGTCTCTGGATCATGGGGATCTGATTTTATTTTAAATCCCAATTTTTTTGCAAGTGCTTGCATGGCCTTATTGTCCCGTAAGGTGTATGCCATAAGGATTTTTGTACCCCTCATTTTACAATATCTAATCATCTTGTCTAAGAGCACTGTACCAAGGCCTTTGAGTTTTAGGTCTGTACGAACTACTATAGCAAATTCTGCACTGATATTATCTGGTTCAAAATATGCCCTTACTTCTCCAATTGTTTCATTTTTTTCAGGTCCTTTACTTAAATTGACTGCAATAAAGGCCATTTCCCTGTCATAGTCTATTTGTGTGAGATGGGCCATTTGAGAATGAGTGAATTCATGTACAAAGCCAAAGAATCTCATCCTAAGGTCATATTCTGATAATTTACTCATAAATCTCGTGTGCTTTTCTTCATCTTCTGGCCTAATAGGTCTAATAAGGACATTTAATCCCGATGGCAAGGAAATATATTCCTCTAAATATTCAGGATATGGTCTGATTACTAATCTGGCTGCACCTGTGATATTTGTGGGTTGAATCTTTATATATGCGTCACTGGCTATCACCTCTTTAGAGTCTGCTAAAAGGGGATTTATAGAGATTTCTACGATCTCAGGTAAATCTATGATGAGCTGAGACAGTTGAACTATAGTCAGTCTAATAGCATCTAAGTTTACACCAGTACTTGAATCTATTCCCTTTAATAATTTATAAATTCCTGTATGAGTAATGACCTCTTTTGCAAGTGTCATATTCAGGGGAGGAAAACATGCGGATAGGTCCTTATTTATCTTGGCGCTCCTCCCGCCTTGTCCAAATATAATTACTGGACCAAATATTTCTTGTTCATACATACCAACGAATAGTTCAAAGGCATCTGGCTTCCTAGACATTTTTTGTACTATAAAACCATCAAGTTGGGCCTCAGGATAGGCCTTTATTGTCCTAGATAAAAGGGATTGTGCTGCGTTTTTTATATCTTCTTCTCTTTCTAAATCCCAGGCCACGGCTCCAATATCTTGTGGGTTCGGTATATCTTTAGAAGATATCTTTAGACATATTGGGTAGCCAATTTCCCTGGCAACTAGCATGGCTTCTTCTGCATTTTCAACTAGCCTAGTCTCTGCCATCTTTATTGAATAGAGAGATAGGATTTCTTTGATCTCAGGTAAAGAAAGGGAAGTCCTTCCTTCCTTTAGAGCATTTTTTACTATCATCCTGGCAGGCTCAGGGTTTGGACTAAATTCTTTGGGAACAGAATCTGGAGTCTCCATTAATAGTTCTTGGTTACGCCTGAATTTTACAAGGTCCATAAATATTCTCACCGCCTCGTCTGGGGTTTCATAAGTGGGAATCCCAGAAATAGCAAAGATCCTCCTTGCCTCCTTTGGGGTTTCTTCTCCTAGCCACACAGTAAATACATTTTTTCGACTTTGTCCTAGGGTATTTACAATTGCACCTGCTATATCTCTGCTAGATGCAAAAGCAGTGGGTACATGAATGACCATCACTGCATCCACATTTTTATCTTTTAAAAGTACATCTAGTGCCTTAGAGTATATTTCGCTTGGAGCATGATCCATTATCCTGATTGGGTTTGTACCAAAAAAGGATTCACCAATTTCCTGTTTTAATAAATTTAGGGTATTTTGTTCAAGTGACGCCAGTTCTCCTCCTTTATTCAAGAGTTTATCCTTAGCCATCATGGCAGGGCCACCACCATTGCTCAAAATAGCTAGCTTGTCTCCTCTAAGAGGTTTGGACCTTGCGAGGGTTTCAACTGCATTAAATAGTTCTGCTACTTCAAAGACCCGAAGCATACCAGCCCTTCGAAATAATGCATTGAATATAAGTTCTGGATCTACTTCTATGCCATTATTAAAAATTATCTGAGTCTCTTCTCCTTCTGATGAACTCTTGATCACCATAAGGGGTTTGTTTCTGGAAGCAGATCGTGCAGCTGAAATAAATTTTCTTGGATTTTTTATATGTTCAATATATAAGAGGATAGAGGAGGTATAGGGGTCGCCTGCTAGATAGTCTATGATTTCGTCAAAATTTATATCTAAGGAATCTCCTAAAGAGAGAAAACTTGAAAATCCTATATTTTTTGAATGTGCCCAGTCTAATACAGCCATTCCCAGAGAATCTGATTGAGAAATAAAGGCAATTTGACCAGGTGGAACTGGAGTAATTCCAAAACTAGCATTTAAACCAGTCCTTGGGATTATGATTCCCAAACAATTAGGTCCCAGGATCCTGATAGAATATTTTTTGGCTATATCAAGACATAATTTATCAAGTGATTGTCCTTTTTTATATATTTTATGAAGATTAGTGCTCATGATAAGGGCTACTTTTCCACCTTTTTTTCCAATCTGTGTGAGATACTTTGGTACAGATTCAGGGGGGGTACAAATGACTGATAATTCAGGAGTAATTGGTAGTTGTACTATATCGCTGTAGGCCAATATGCCAGATATGGCTTTATATTTTGGGTTTATTGGAAGTATAGGACCGGCAAATCCACCATTCAATAGATTTCTCATTACAACAGATCCAATGCTTTTTGGTCTATTTGATGCCCCAATTACTGCAATAGATTTTGGTCTAAATAAAAAATCAAGGTCTTTTAGACTCATTAAATTTCTCCTTCAAGGCAATAGGTTCTATTATATTTAATAAAAATTGCTTTTTTTAACTTAATAATACTAAAATATTTAATGTTGTTTCTTCTAAACATTAAAAAAACGTATTTAATAGGACTTTAAGCGTATTGTTTCTTAATCTAATTCTTACTTTAAAAATAAAAAAAATCAACTGAAGTTTAAAAAAAACAGAAAAAAAAGTTGACAAGAAGAAAGAATTCTTGCATAAGATAACTATAATAGTATAAAAAAATGGCGTTTTTGTTGTAAAACCTTATTAAACAAGGAGGGGAGAGATGGCAGAACAGGAAGTAAAACATTATGAGGCAAGATGGCAGGAGGAGGAATACTACTATCCTTCACCTGACTTTATTGGACAGGCAAATTGTGCAGATAGTTCAGTTTATGACCGTTTTAGTTTGGATAATTTCCCAGAATGTTTTAGAGAAATGGCAGAACTTCTGGATTGGGATAAATATTGGCACACCACCTTAGATACTTCAGATGCTCCATGTTGGAAATGGTTTGTGGGGGGACGTATAAATGCATGTTATAATTGTGTAGACCGTCATCTTGCAAAGAACAGGAACAAAGTAGCCATATATTTTGTACCTGAGCTAGAGGAGGAGAGGATTCTTAAGATCACTTATCAAGAATTGTGGAGAAGGGTCAATGAAGTTGCTGCATTGCTGCAGGATTTTTGTGGTCTCAAGGCAGGAGATAGGGTGACTCTACATCTTCCAATGACCCCTGAACTCCCTATTACCATGCTCGCATGTGCAAGGCTTGGGATAATTCACTCCCAAGTATTTGCAGGATTTAGTGGAAAGGCTTGTGGGGATAGGATTATAGACTCTGAGAGTGAGGTCTTGATCACAATGGATGCATATTACAGGTCTGGAACCCTGTTAGACCATAAAGAGAAGGCGGATGAGGCAGTAAAAAGTGCTGAAGATGCTGGTCAAAAGGTGAAAAAAGTACTTATTTGGCAAAGGTATCCAGGAAAATACTCTTCTCCCACATCTTTAGTAGAGGGTCGTGATTATATTATGAACGACCTTTTAAAGGATTACTATCACAAGGAAGTAGAGCCTGTATCTTTGCCAGCAGATGATATTTTATTCCTAATGTATACCAGTGGATCCACAGGAAAGCCAAAAGGTGCACAGCATTCTATTGGGGGATATCTGGCATATGTGACCTGGATGTCAAAGGTAATTCAAGATATTCATCCTGAGGATGTATATTGGTGTATGGCAGATATTGGATGGATTACAGGGCATTCATTTATTGTATATGGTCCACTTGCACTTGCTGCGTCCACAGTGGTTTTTGAGGGAACTCCTACCTATCCTGATGCAGGACGTCCCTGGAGGGTATCGGAAGAATTAGGTGTAAACATCTTTCATACATCTCCAACTGCAATTAGGGCGCTTAGAAAGGCAGGGGGAGATTTGCCCCTTAAATATAATCATTCTTTTAAACACATGACCACAGTGGGAGAGCCAATTGAACCAGAGGTATGGAGATGGTATTACAATGTTGTAGGAAAGGGTAAGGCAGTAATTGTAGATACATGGTGGCAGACAGAGACAGGGGGATTTTTATGTTCCACTGTACCAGCCCTAAAACCAATGAAGCCTGGGAGTGCTGGGCCAGGTGTTCCAGGCATTCATCCAGTTATACTAGATGATGAAGGAAATGAAATACCTCCTGGATCAGGTAGGGCAGGAAATATATGTATAAGGAATCCGTGGCCAGGTCTTATGCAGACCATATGGAAAGATAGACAGAGGTTTGTTGATACCTATTATTCCAAATATTGTAAAGATCCAAGTAGCAAGGATTGGAGGGATTGGCCTTATCTTGCTGGGGATGCAGCAGTGATAGCCGCTGATGGATATGTAAGGATTTTGGGTAGGGTAGATGATGTTATAAATGTTGCTGGTCATAGGCTGGG
>JALWFY010000036.1 GCA_027013815.1 Desulfohalobiaceae bacterium
TACTGCATCGGCCTTATTAGTAAATAATATTTCGCTTATTACCTCAGGGCTCATAGATCCTGAACACCTTATCCTGATGGACCTGAAATTGTCAGTAACCTTTGCCCTTTTGATCCCCATCATATCTGCGGCCCCATATGAACACCAATAACACAAAAATGCTAGTATCCGAGGTTCTCCTTCAGGTAGGTTGTCAAATGCCCTATCTGCCATTTTGAGTAGTTGAGCATCTTCTAAGTTCATTAATTTTATGGCCTTAGAAGGGCAGGTGGTATAACAAAGTCCGCATGCCTTGCAAAAGGCTGGGTCAATCTTGATTTCAATGTTTTCAATATCCTTTTCTTCTATATTGGATGGGTCTAAGAATATACTCCTCCCTGTTTTATTGTCCATTGCAGATATAGCACTATGGGGACAGACGGGGATACACATCCCGCACTTAGAGCACTTATCTAAGATAGTAAATGACACAAAACGTTGTTTTTTGCCCTTTAGGGATTCATATGCCCTGAGGGCAGCCATGTTCCCTGATTCAATACTCTCTTGTACGTCTTTAAATCCCTTTGCAGCACCAGCAAGATAGACCCTGTTAACATAGCTCTCCAATGGTCTGACCACCTTTGGCTGGAATTCTATTGGAAATCCAAACTCATCCAGTTGCATTCCAAGCATTTTTGCCACCCTAAGGGGTGCTGGTATAAGAGGTTCTGCAAGTACCACTAATTGGGTCTCAAATTCCCCTTTATCAGTATAAATAGTAACCCAGTCGTCTCCTTCTATCTTTTCTACTTCAGCATGGATAAATTCTACACCGGCTTCCTGTGACCTATTTTTTAAGATTTCACCAAGACGTCCAGCAGTTCTAAGGTTCTGATATATCACAGTGGTCTCTGTACCCATAAAAAACTTTGACATCCTGTAGGCGTGCTTTGCAACCACCTCACAACATAGCCTAGAACAATATCCTACTTTGTCTTTTTGACACATGACAAAAGTAACACTCATAGGAGGGTTTCCATTAAAACGGTTGCCAATCATCCTTTCAAATTCAAGTAAAGTAACTACATTTGGCTTGTCATAGGCTAGGTTGGTAAATCCTGACATGTCCTTTGTATTAAATCCTGTTGCAAATATAACTGAACCAAATTCCTTGGAGACCATTTCTGGCATGACATTTAAATCAATGGCCCCTGTTGGGCACTGTTCAACGCACGCACCACATTTGTTGCAAGCCTTATCATCTAAAATATATTGATCAGGAATGCCCAATACACATTCTTTGTCAATGGCCTTTTTGTTTTTCTGGGACAGTTCAAATGGATTGGGAATCTCTATGGGACAAATTTGTGCACACTTTCCACAGGATACACAAAGGGTAGGGTCTACGTATTTAGGACGTTTTGTTATTTCAACATAAAAATTTCCATCTTTTTTTTCAATCCACGACACTTCTGAATTTGTCATAATGGATACATTGTCCTCAAGGAGCAGGTCCCTATTTATTACTGGAATTACACATTCACTGGTACAGAATCCAGGAGAACCTTCACTTTGCCATAAAAAAGATACCTGGGATGCATGTCCCCCTAAAAATGGTTTTTCCTCAACTAAGGTGGACCTTACTCCTAATTTTGACAGTGCCTGGGCAGCGCTTATACCAGCAACTCCACCTCCTATAACAAGGACCTCTTGTTTTAGGTCCTTTAATTCATATGCAGGAGAATTTAATTTTAGCCTTTCATATGCCATTGTTATGATATCCATTGCCTTTTTTGTGGTCCTGTCCTTGTCCTCATGTATCCATGCACATTGTTCCCTGATATTTGCGACTTCATACATCCCTATATCTATCTCAGCCCTAAGCAGGTGTTTTTCAATGATCTCTTCATTAAATTTAAGGGAGGAACGCTCTGAACAACATGCAAATAGTATTTTATCCACTTTATCTTTTAATTCTCTTAATATTATATCAATATCCCTGCACAAAAATTTTACTTTTTTTATTTCAGTCACTTGAGCAAGTCCTTTTGCACCTTTTATTAGTAGTTCAAAATCTATTTTTTCCTCTAATGTCTTTCCACAACTACAGAGGATGAGTCCTATTTTATCCTGCATCTTGTCCTCCTGTTTTTGCTAATAATTTATCAAATATTTCTTTGGTTATATAAGGTATATGGGCCTTTAAATCTGGATTTATTCCCTCTTCAAAATCTGTAATTTTACCTGTTTGTATTAACACTATATCTAGTTCTTTTGGCATCTTATTTTCAAATATTTCATAACCTGTTTTTAGTACATGAAACAGTGTTATACCATGGGAATTTTTTATGTACATATTTTGTGATAAATCCATATAGCTTAAAAACTTCCATTGCCCATATACAAGGCCAATGTCTGCAGCATCTATGATTATTACATGTTCATATCCAAGTATCTTATCCAATATTTCAAAGGAGATATAAAAAAGTATCTCAGTCTCAATCCCTTTATCTTTATTTTTTATATTATTGACTATTTCGATTCCAATTGCATCATCTCCCATATTGGGATTGCCTATCCCCATAATAAGATATTTATCTCTATGTTCCATATTAAAAGTTCTTTAAATTTTTTATGGGTTCATTGTTTTTATTATATATAGTTATCTCAATAGGGGTATGTCCAATTGTTACCTGATGGGTTGCACATGCAAGACATAAATCATATGGTCTAAATGCCATTTCAACATAATTTAATATTCCCTGGTCTATTTTACCTTTTTTTATAAAATGTTTGGCTGCCTTTTTTATGGCAAGATTTATGGGGCCATTGTTGTGCGTAGTTGCAACTATGAGGTTTACCTTTTCAACTATTGCATTTTCATCAGTGACATAGTGGTGTATAAGTGTGCCCCTTGGTGCTTCTACTATGCCGTATCCTACACCCGCAACCTTTGCCTCAGGGGATATAATGTCTTTGCTAGTTATATCTGGTTCATTTATGAGCTTTTTGATCTTTTCTGCAGCATTTAAGAGCTCTATTGCCCTGGCCCAATGATATGCCTGGATAAAATGGATGGGTTTTTGTTTAAAAGAATTTTGATATTCTTCAAATGCCTCTTGGGCAAGGGGTGTATCCATTCCCTTTCCCACATTGAATCTAGCTAGAGGGCCAACACAGTAAAGATTTGTATCTTCCCCTTCCCTTATCCCATTCCATGGACCTAATTTTTTGTTATATGGAAATTTTAGATAACTCCAAGGTATTACCCTCTCAGAGATAAAATCAAGGTATTCTTTGCCAGTAAAGGTACCAACTTCTGTACCACTAGCATCTATTACTTTTTGGCGACCATCGTAGTAAGTTACTTCACCTTTTTCATTCACTGTACCCATATATCCCACTTTTACATGGTATACATCACTTGTAATTAATTTTAGGTAATCGGGATTTTTTAACACAATATCATTAAATATCTTTAAGGTGGTCTTTCCAAGTTCAATTAATTCGTCTGCCCATTTGTCTATCTGGTCTCTTTCCTGTTCAGAGATATGTTTGGACCAGCCACCTGGCAAGGCAGCTACTGGGTGATTTGGTTTGCCCCCAAGCATTTCAAATATCTTTACTGCAAGGGATCTTTTCTTTAATACGTCCTTGGCTGTTTCCTTGCCTACCTTTTGGATCAATCCAACTATATTTCTAATACCTGGATCGCTTTCAGGTCCCACCACATAGTCAGGGAGCCCAAGGGCATAAAGGATTAGGGCATGGTCTTCTATATAATGGGAACAATAATATATTTCCCTTATTTTTCTGGCAACATCAGTGGGTTCAACCCCATATATCCCGTCCATTGCCTTCATGGCTGCAGTAAAATGTACCCCTCTGCATACCCCGCAAATAGTAGATACTGTTCTAGGTACCTCTTCTATTGGCATACCTTGCAAAAATTTTTCATACCCCCTGAATTCTACAACTTGAAAAAAGGCATCCTTAACATCTCCTGTTTCATCTAAAAATATCGCAATCTTTCCATGCCCCTCTAAACGGGTTATGGGATTTATTTCTATTTTTTTCACGGTTGTTTCCTCCTGATATTTTTTGAATAAAAATAGCTGGGTTAATCCCTGGTCTTATCCACAAAACTACCAACAAAGCTATACCGATAAAATAATTTTCTGAGGTCTTTATACTTTTTCTTTAAATCTCCAGCTAATTGAGGATTTTTTAACATAGATCCAATGGTTGCAATGCATTTTGCTCCAAAGTCTTTTACCCCAGGCATTGGGCCGCCACACCCCCTACAGGGCATATTTACAGAAGGACAAGATGCTCCACAGTCCCCCTGGGTCATGGCCCCTAGACAGAGATATCCCTGCTCTAATAGACATTTTTCCTCTTGTGGTATGTCAGTTGCCCTTTTTATTTCATCTATACTGGTCCTCATCATTGACCTATTTCCAGGGTTTCTCTTACATACATCACACACAGACCTTCCTCCAGTTATCCAGGAACCCTTTGGGGGTAGGTCGTTTGACAGTATTTTTTCAACTATCTTTCCAATAAATTCATGGTGTGGTGGACACCCACCAACAAAATAGTCAACCTCTACTACGTCTCCAACGGACTTTACCTTGTCTAGAAATTTTGGAAGGGTCAGGTCAAACTCATTTGCCTCTAAATATTGTGGTTGAGGAAATATACCATCAGGATTTTCAGTGGAAGGACTGTCAATATATGCCTCTTTGAATAATTCCTCTTTGTCATAGAGATTTGCCATTGCAGGTATCCCACCTAGACATGCACAAATGCCAAACGCTACAAGTATTTTGGACTTTTGTCTGAGTACCCTTATCATATGTTCGTGTTCATCTAAACGTACCATCCCATCAATAAATGCCAGGTCTATTGAACCATCCATCATGTCTTCTAGGTCTTTATATTTTACATCTGCCACAGTAGGGGCCCAAAACACCACCTCTAGATGATCTAGGGCATCTACTAGTCTCTCTGATAGGTCCACCATTGCAGTCTCACAACCAGCACATCCACCAGCCAATAAAAAACCAAATTTTATCTTTGAAGACATTGAAACCTCCTTTGGTTTAAAGTTACAGGAGTTTATTTTTCTAATCTATGTTTTTAGAAAATATACAATATAACATCTATTAGCAATTAATTTTTTTCTAAATATTAAGTATTGAGTGTTGGGTTCTGGTTTTTGGGTATTATGATTATGTCTTTAAATTATGTGAGGCTAAGGGCTAAGGGCTATTTTTTAATTTTAACTTTGAATTATAAATTCTAAATTTTGAATGAAAAAAGGATTAATCCAAAATCCAAAATTCAACATCCAAAATTATATTAATGGTTTTCGCCTTTAGCCTTTTACCTTTTTCAACTA
>JALWFY010000037.1 GCA_027013815.1 Desulfohalobiaceae bacterium
AAACCTTTTAAAAATATAAGTCAGTTAAGAGAGCTCTCATGTGTTGATGATAACATGTATTTAAAGATCCTGCCTTTTATTACAACAAGAAGTCAGTTCTTTGGGATTAAAATAAATGTTGACATAGAAAATCTTAATTTTCACGCAGAGGCAGTAGTTAAAAGGGTAGGAAAATACGTGAAGTTACTAAAATTTTTTAAAGGTCAAGGTAGTTATGAGTAAAGTAGTAGTCATAGTGACAAATAAAGATTTTTTGATCTACGATGAAAAATTAAATATAAAACAGTCCATAGAAGATGATGACCAAATATTTGTAGTCCTTCCAGATGATTATTTCTTTTTCTTTCAAACCGATATAACCGCCAAGAAAAATACATCCAAGGCAGTAGATGCCTATGCCAAAACCCTTTTCCCTGTGGATGGATTTGTGGGATATGTAAAAAAAAACTATCCAGTAGTAGGATATATTTTTGATGAAAAAAAACTAAAAGAACGAGAAAGGGAATTAATAAAAAGGGCAAGATGTATTACTTCACCATTCTTGATTAATTATCTCAAAAATACAGACTTCTTCTATCGCGGTAACAATATCTGTGCATGTGTTGAGCACAATGTTATAAAATTTTATTCCCTAGGTGATGAACACACACTTAATGAGAGAAAATTAAGTCCAGAGCAAAAAATTATTGACTTTCAAAGTGAAGAAATAGCATCAAAAATCTTTAAGATAAAAAATAATAGAGAGTTATCCCAAATATCTCTGGATATTGGGCAAAAGGGACAACTTAGATTTCAAGACTGGAAGATGTCTCGTTTTGTGTATTTAATAGTTATATTACTATTTATTATTGCAGGGAATATATTAATCTACCAGAGATATATAAAAGAACTAAATTATTATAAGAAAAGACTTAATAATTTATACAAGCAAGCATTGAATGGAAAAACTTACTTAGACCCATATGGAGTCCTTCTTTATAAGGCAGAACAAGGACATGAGATTAATTGTATTTCCCCCTTAAAACTTATATACAGCTTAAGCAAATCAAAAAATAATTATAATCTATCAATAGAATATATATCTTTCATTGAAAATACATTTACAATTAGAGGGAATATAGACAGTTACAAAAATTTAGTAGGTTATGTCAAAGGAATAAATAAAATTTTATCTAAAGACTTTATCATAAAAAGTACCTCATCTAAGAAAAAAGGGTTAAGCTTTGTAATTGGATTAAATGAAAATGGATAGATTCAATATATTGTTTAGATTAAACGAACAAAAAATCTTTATTGTATCATTGATTTTTGTAGTGATAGTATCATTTCTTAGTACAATCTTTGTTGATTTAAAGAAAACTTCTATAGAACATAGAATAGAGCTAATAAACAATAAATACCAAAAAGCACTTTTATTGTATAAAAAAATAAAAGAGAATAATTCTAGTAAACAAATCTTTAAACGTGATATTTTGCTATTTGTACAAGAACTTGAAAAAATACCTAATTTAAAAGAAAAAATTATTTCAGTAAATTCTAGTGAATCAGGCAGTAGCATTGTAATTAAGATGGCTGAATTAAATCTTAAACAATTATGTGACGTACTATATAAACTAAATTTATATAAAAATATTCAGGTAACTAGTTATATTATTAAAAAAGATTTTTCTTTTAAGAAATTGTTGGATCTCACCATTAGTATAAGGAAATTGTAATGAAGTTTAAACTAGTTATAATTGGCTTTACTTCATTTTTAGTATTCTTTTTATTGTTGTTACCGTATAATAATATATATGAATATTTTTTTAATAAATTACTATCTTATAGTAAAATAGATGCCACCTATAAAATAGCACATGCCAATCTCTTGGGATTTAGACTAAAGGATGTTGTAATTAATACCCCTAAGAAAATATCGATTCAGAATATAAAATTAAAAGATGTAAAGGTTCAGATAAATCCTCTAGGTATTTTATGGGGACACTGGATTACCATAAAAATAGTTATTGGGCAGGGAATAGCTATTTTTTATTTAAATAATATATCTAATAAGACTATAATCCTTCAAGGTAGTTTTGCTCCTTCTATGTTCTATATTTTCTTTAAAGAACCTATAAGTAAAATAATCAAAGGAGTTAAAGGTAGTAGTAAGTTAATTTGCAAATTAATGCTTCACAGAGAAAAGATATTAATTAAGGACCTACAAATAGAAGGAGGAATAAAAGTAAAGGCAAGTGGTTATATGGATAGATATGGTATCCACTTGATTGGCATGGTAAAAATTGGAAGACTTAAACAGAGATTTGGCATATGAGAATAAAAAATTGGTGGACATATGCTGACTATGGAATATCTGTATTAATTGGATTATCTATGGCCTATTTTTTGTCTTCATTAATAGGCATATTCTTCATACCCAAACCAGTATTAAAACTAACAGAAATAAATAGGTCAGGGAAAAATAGAGATGATAAAAAAAAGCTTATCCTAATGGCAAATATCTTTCAAGCTAACACTGGTGAAAAAATATCCCAAAAAATAGATAAAAAAAATATTCCTATTGCAAAGGTAGTATCTGATATCGAAGGATATAAGGTAGTTGGATATGTGAAAGGAGATAATCCAATGGTATTGTTAAAAAAGAAAGGTAAACCAGTTGAAATAATTACAAAAAACAAGGGGTTAAATAATCTATGGTTTTTGGATCGAATAGAGAATAGAGGAGTCTTTTTAATTAACAAAAAAACAAAAAAAATAAAATTGTTTAGATTGAAAGGGATTAAAAAAAATTTGCAATCATCTGGTGTTATAAAAAATAGCGTTGGAATGAAAAACTCTTCTAGAATCACAAAAATAGTAGTTAATAGGTCTATGTTAGATCAGGCAAGTAATATAAACAATCTATTAAAAGAAATAAATGTTGGACCTGTCTTTAATAAAGGTCAAGCAATAGGTTATAGGATAAATTATTTAAGTAATAATTCTATAATAAAAAAAATTGGGCTCAAGAAAGGAGATATAATCATAAGTATAAATGGGGAGCCTACCACAGATCCCAATGCAATAATCACTCTATACTCTGAGTTAAAAGATTTAACAGGAGTGAGTATAGATCTAATTAGAAATAATAAAAAAAAGACTATATTTGTTGAAATACAATAGGATAGGGTGAGTTATGAAAAAATTCTTTATTTCAATATGTCTATTTTTAATATTTTGTTTTAATGGATATACTCAAACCACACCTGGAGCAAGGCTTGAAAATATAAGCCTTTCAGATTTTATAAAATTCATCTCAGCAAAAACAAAGATTAGTATTTTATATTCTAAAAGAATAATACCAAGAAATGCAAATATTACTTTATATTCTCCATCTATACTGTCTAATAAGGATCTCTTGAAAATATTTTATGCAGTCTTAAAGGAGAATAGAATAACTTCTGTAAAAGAAGGTAATACTATATTTTTAATTAATACATCATCCATAAGAAATATTGGAAGTAAGTATACATCAAATATTAATTCACCACAGGATACATTTTCAACAACTGTAATTAGATTGAAAAATATAAATGTCAGAAAACTTCTCAATACAATCAGACATATTATGTCTCCTTTTGGTAGTTTGGATATAATAGAATCAATTAATACTATTATTATAACAGATACTAAATCAAGGATAAAACAAATATATTCCCTGTTAAAAACATTAGACTCTTCTGATAAAATAATAACAAAGTTAATACCCATTAAAAACGCTTCTAGTAGTCAGATAGCTACAGAATTAAACAAACTCTTCAATGACTTAAGGGTAAAAAATGATCTACCCTATAGACCTATAATTTTAAGTGAAGATTCAAGTAATGCATTACTTATTGCAGCAAGAAGAGAAGATTTTAAATTTATAGAACCAATTATGAGATCTATAATTAAAAAATGCTCAAAAGAAAGATTTGAAAAGGTTTTTTATATAAAAAATGCTGTGGCAAAAGATGTATATGGGGTAATTTTAAAACTCCTTTCAAAGACTCCGAGCTTTAGAACTTCCTCAATTTCATATGACGAGGCCACTAATTCCATTCTCTTTATTGGTAATCCAATTTCCTATAAAAAAGTAGAGGAGTTAATAGGAAAACTGGATGTACCAAGAAAAGAAGTTTATATAGAATCCTTGATAATAGAGACTTCACTCTCCAAACTCTCTGAATTTGGGGTCGAATGGTCTGGGGCAGCTGGTAAAGGGAATACAATAGGATTTGCAGGTAGTTTTAATGCAGGTAAACTTGGTGAGGTGGAAAAATCAATAGTTGGGGATCAACAATTTGCACCCTTGCCCAATGGATTTAACCTTGGGGTCTTAGGAAATGTTATTACCTACAATGGAGTTAAATTTGCCACTCTTGGTGGTTTGTTAAATGCCTTAAAAACTAAAGGTGACATAAATATAGTTTCAAATCCAAAGATTGTTACTTTAGATAATCAAAAGGCCACCATATTTGTTGGAGAAAATAGACCCTATTTAACTAGTCAAAAATATGATTCAAATGGGAATCCAATCTATACATATGACTATAAGGACGTAGGTGTAAAACTCTCAATCCTTCCTCATATCAATGGTAATAAGATTATAATGGATACATCTCTGGAAGTGAAAAAAGTAGTACAAAACGTGATGGTTGGAAATACTATGGCCCCAGTTACCTTAACAAGGGATACTTCAACAAAGATATCCATGGAAAACGGGGAAAAAATATTGATTAGTGGGTTAATAGAAAATGACTCGGAAAGTTCTCAAAAAGGTGTACCTGTTTTATCTAAAATACCTATAATGGGAAACCTGTTTAAATACAAAAAAACTTCTAACTCAAAGACAAATTTACTTATATTTTTGTCAGTTAGAGTTGTTAATAATAAGTTGGACATGAAAAACATAGTAAAAAATGCAACACAAAAAAAGTCAAATGCAATTAAATCTAAGTGATAAAGTAATAGATAAGTATAAGAAATTTTTAGAAAAAAGCGACTTTATTCCCATAAAAGAAGACAATGGGTATATAGAATTTTGGGTATTGGACAATAATGGGATTAAGAAGGCTGATTATTTAGCCTTTTGCCTAAGGCTAAAATCACGAGTTTTAATAAAACAAAAAAAAGAGATATTAGAGGCCATGGAAGTCCTGTATGATGTTATAGAAGGAGATACAGAAGAACCAACAACTGATATTGAAGACGATGTCTTAGATGAAGAGAATATTATTGGTGTTTCCTATACTGATGCACCAATAGTTAAATTGGTAAACCAAACTTTGGTTAGGGCAGTGCAACAAGGTGCAAGTGATATCCACTTTGAGGGACTAAGGGATAATTTTG
>JALWFY010000038.1 GCA_027013815.1 Desulfohalobiaceae bacterium
CTCAGTTCAAATACCATCTTCATAGACAGAATCTATAATGATGCAAAGTTAAAAGTAACAAGTGAATTTAAAAAGATTGATCACCTAGATAAAGATACAATTTTTGAATATCTAGACTATAAAATGCAGGAGTTAAATTTAGCATTAGATAAAGAGATCATTTGGGAATATCTAGGAGGATGTATTCCTTTAATTCAAAAAATGTTTAGAAAATTAAAATATTATAATTCATTAAAAGATTATTTAGAAAGTGAAACTAAATTAGCTAAAAGCGAAATAGTTGAAATTATGAAAAGATTTTTAGATGATAAAAAAAGGACAATTTTTAAAGAAATAGCAAAAGAAATTATAAATAGAAGATATTATGAAAGCAAAGAAGATGAAAAAAAAGAATATTTAGAAGTAATTGATCTTATGAGTAAGAGGGAAATATTTTTCTATGATCCACTTGAGCAGATTATAAAAGGAAACCATAGACTATATGAAAAAGCATTTGAGAAATTAACAAAAATTTAATTATGGTAAAAATACTATGTAAAACATTAATTTAAAAAAAACAGGGGGAAGATGTTATTAAGAGTGCTAAAAAGGTCATATGACATACAACTCTTGATAAAATAGCAGAAAAAGAAAAAAAATAGTTTATAACAAGCTGACATGGAAATATTAAATTAATGGATGATATAATTTTAAATCTTGAAAATTTAATTAAAGAAGAAAATATAGGGTTGAAATAAAAATATGTGTGGTATAGCAGGTTCTGTTAATTTATCTCTTGATTTTGATTTTCTTTATTCTTGTCTTAAACATAGGGGACCAGATGATGTTGGTTTATACAGATACAAAAATGTCTCTCTATTTCATACAAGACTTGCAATTCAAGATATAAAAGGAGGCAAACAACCCTTTTGTCTTAAAGATTTTATTATAATATTCAATGGTGAAATATATAATCATCTTGAATTAAGAAAACACTATTTAAAAGAATTTCAATTTCGAACCAAGTCTGATACAGAAACCCTCCTCTATCTCTATATAAAATTTAAGCACCATATGTTTGACAAAATAGATGGCATGTTTTCTTTTTGCATATTGGATAAAAAGAAAAATATACTTTTTCTGGCAAAAGATAGGACAGGAAAAAAACCTTTATATTATTTTCTTGATAAAGACATCTTCTTTTTTGCAAGTGAATTAAGAACATTTTCTTTTATAAAATCTCTTGAAATAAATGAAGAAGCCATTTTAACCTATCTTAAATGTGGATTTTTCCCTTTTGATACTACTCCATATAAAAATGTATGGAAACTAGAAAATGGTTCATTTCTTATTTATGACTTTAAAAATGGTACAATAAAAAAAGAAAAATTTTTTAACATATTAGATTATTACAAAGAAGATAAAATAAGATCAAATAAAAATAGTATAATTGAAATACTAGAGGAGAAAATTTTAAAAAGCATAAAATATAGACTTCTTTCCTCAGACCTTGAAGTGGGAGCCTTTTTAAGCGGAGGTATTGACAGCTCTTTAATAGTGGCAATGGCATCCAATTACACATCTAAAGTGAAGACCTTTACAGTTAAGTTTGAAGGAAAGTACGATGAATCTTCTCTTGCTAGATTAACCGCCCAAAAATATTGCACAGACCATACTGAGATATACATCTCAATGGATTTAAAAAAAGATATTTGGGAAATACTTAAAAATTATGCAATGCCTTTTATGGATTCATCTGCAATTCCAAGCTATTATGTAAGTAGAGAGGCCAAAAAACATATAACTGTAGTATTAAATGGTGATGGAGCCGATGAATTATTTGCAGGATATAGAAGATATGTTCCAATTGCCAATAACCTTATAAATTTTGCAAAAAAAATTAATTTTATTACAAGGTTTTTGCCAGTTCCCCATGAGAAAGAATCTTTTTATAATTATTTATATAGACTACTTAGTATAAGTTCCAAAAAGGATTTAGATCTTTACACCTCCTCAACAAATGATATATTCGATGATGTATATGTAATAAGAAAAAACTCCATTCTAGATAGACTTGATAATTTTATTGTTGAGATCTTTAATAATAAAGATTTAACGGAGTTATCAAAATTTTTATATCTTGATTTCAAATTAATTTTGTTTTGTGACTTGCTTATTAAAATGGATATAGCAACAATGGCAAACTCATTGGAGGCAAGGAGTCCTTTTTTAAGCAAATATATGCTTGAATTTGTCCCTAAGTTGCCAGATAATTACAAGATAAACAGATTAACCACAAAATATATTTTAAGAGAATTGGCAAAAAAATATTTACCAAAAGAGATCATAAATCAACCTAAAAGAGGGTTTGAAGTACCTTTAAAAAAATGGATCAATTTTGACATAAAGGATATAATATCTGATGTCCTAAAAAAGGGTTGTTATTCAGAGAATTTTATAAATAGAAAATTCATTGATAGATTGCTTGATGGAAAAATAAAGGTGTCAGATGAAAAAAGGGCCAAAATGTTGTGGACTATGTTTTGTTTAGAGGTGTGGAAAAAACATTGGGCATAACTCGTAGATAATGATTGTAAAATAAGCGATAAGACGTACAAAAAACAAATATAGATATTAAGATGACCTTCAGAGCACCAAATACAAACCAACCCTTAAAGATAGCCTTTCTCTCCCACTTAGATTTGAACCTCTATCTTTTTAGACTCCCTATAATGCTTGAGCTAAAGAAAAAAGGGCTTGAGGTCTTTGCAATTGTGCCAAATGGCATTTATTTCAATAAATTTAGAGAACTTGGAATCATGGCCATTGATTACAAAATAAAAAGGGAAAGTTTAAATATGCTCAATGAGATCAAAACTATAAAAAATATAAGAAGAATAATAAAAGACTTAAATCCTGATATCTTACATACCTTTATGCATAAACCCAATATCTATGGCAATCTTTCTGGCGCTAAAAATATTGTTAATACAATTACAGGTCTTGGAAGTTTTTTTATAAATAAAGGTGTTAAACCCAAGTCAGTTAAAATGATCATTGAAAATCTCTATAGGTTCACATCAAAAAATGCCAAAAGGGTTGTTTTTCAAAATAGTGATGATTTGAATTACTTTGTATTAAAAGGGATAATCCCCAAGAAAAAAACAACATTGATAAAAGGTAGTGGTATAAATACCCATGAATTTAGACCTATACCCAAAAATAAAGTACTCATAAAAAATTTAAATATAGATGAAAAACCTGTTGTTTTAATGGTAGCTAGGGTGATAAAAGATAAGGGGGTTCAAGAATATATAAAGGCAGCTGAAATATTAAAAGATAGGGCCAATTTTTTATATGCAGGTGATATTGACAGGGGTAATAAAAATAGCTTTATGCCAGATTGGAAAAATGTAAAATACTTAGGATTTAGGACTGATATGAAGGAGTTGATTTCCATTTGTGACGTATTTGTGTTACCAAGTTACAGAGAAGGGATCCCAAGGACATTGCTTGAGGCTGCGTCTATGGCCAAGCCTATTGTAACTACAAATTCTGTAGGTTGCCGAGAAATTGTCCAGGATGGTAAAAATGGTTTTTTGGTTCCCATAAAAGACCATATATCCCTTGCAAAAAAGATCAACACATTAATCAATAATGTAGAGTTAAGAAAACAGTTTGGTATCTCCGGGAGGGAAAAGGTGTTAAAGGAGTTTGATATCAAAATAATTGTAAATGAATATATAAAGGTATATGAAGAAATAATCTAAATAACGGATAAATAAATCCTTTACATGTGCTAATTGGAAGACCTCATAAAGTTAAAATAGTTCAAGTAATATACTGGAAAAATTAAGTATGGTAAAATCGAGATACTTGTAATATATTTTCTCATTAAAAATATTAGATTTCTTTATATTTAACTTATAAAAAATAGATGACTTTCTCAAAACTAACAATTATAAAGAAGGTTAGGGGTAATATAGGATGATAAACAATATCTTAATAACAAGCGCTGGTCGAAGGGTAAGTTTAGTAAAGATTTTTCAAAAAACTCTAAAAAAATTTAATGAACATGGTAAAGTATACACAACGGATATGAATCCATATCTTAGCAGTGCATGTCATGTATCAGATGGATATAAAAAAGTACCAAGGGTTACAGATAAAAACTATTTAAAAATATTAAAAAAATATTGTTTAGAGAAAAATATTTCAATAGTAGTCCCTACTATAGATCCTGAACTTGCTATTCTTGCAAGAGCAAAAGATGAATTCTTAGAGGATGGTATATTTCTAGCAATTTCCTCTTTAGATCTATGTGAAACCTTTTATTTAAAACATAGCACAGAAAAGTTCTTCCTAACCCATAATATTCATACTCCCAAAATAATTTCAGATATAAAGAACTGTAATTATCCTATTTTTGCTAAATTAAATAACTCATCTTCCTCTATTGGGGCTCAAATAGTACATACTTATGAGAGGGCAAAGGATCTAATAAATAGTGGTGATTATATTTTTCAAGAATATGTTAAAGGAGAAGAATTTACCATAGACGCTTTTATAGATAAAACAGGAAATGTAATATGTATCGTTCCCAGACAAAGAATAGAAGTAAGAGCAGGAGAGGTAAGTAAAGCTAGGACTGTTAAAGATAAAAATATTATAGATTCAGTTAGAAATTTATGTAATAAGTTAAAAGGTGCTTATGGATGTCTTACTATCCAACTATTTAAAACAAAGGATAAAATAGTGTTTATAGAAATTAATCCTAGATTTGGAGGTGGATATCCTCTTAGCTATCATGCTGGTGCCAATTACGCTGAATATTTGATAAGAGATTATCTTGGAGAACAATTGAGTTACAATGAAAATTGGAAGGATAATTTAATTATGCTTAGATATGACGCAGAGGTAATTGTAGATGGTAATAGTATTCGATCTTGATGATACCTTATATAATGAAATAGATTTTGTTAAAAGTGGTTTTAGAGAAGTAGCAAGATACTTACACAATGAAGTTTATTACGAATATATGATGAAGGTTTTTAGAGAGGAGGGAAGCGGAAAGATATTTAATAAATTAATTGAAAAATATAATCTTTCTATTTCTCTTAAAAAATTAATAGAAATCTATAGATTCCATTATCCTGATATTTCTTTAACAAAAGATACAATAGAACTATTGGACTTTACACAACAATTTCATACTGCCCTTATTAGTGATGGACATTATATAATGCAAAAAAATAAATTTTTTTCTCTAGGACTAAAAAAATACATCGAATTTCCTATATTTACAGACTTTTACCAAACAGACAAGCTTGACATTAAAATTTTTAAGCTAGTTATGGAATTTTTTAAAGAGGAAAAACACTTTATATATATAGCAGATAATCCTAAAAAGGATTTTATAGTTCCAAACAAATTAGGATGGATAACCATTAGATATAAAAATCCGTTGGGTATATACAAAGATCTAGAAAGTAATACTCATTTTGAAATAAAAGATATAAAACACTGTATTGAAATATTAAAGAGATTACAAACTCCTATTTAATTTAAATAAAATTAGTTCCAAATCAAAATCAAAAAATAATACAATAGAATTATATTTTTAAACATGGTTTATTATAAACTTTTTAGAAATTAAGAGAGGATATATTATGATTCAAGAATCTCTATTAAAAAAAATAGATATATTAAAGGAAGTTAATGAAGATATATTAAATGAAATACAAAAGGGCTGTCAATTAAAGACCCTAAATAAAGGAGAAATATTATTTGAATATAAATCTAGGATCTCATCTCTTTATATGATATTGGATGGACGAGTGGAACTCATTCTTCCTATAAAGGACAAAACAGAACTAAAGATCTATGAGGCCAAGGCAGGAGATACCATTGGACTATCCTCTCTACTAGATGATAGTTGTCACACCATATACACAGCCAGATGTTCAAAGGCCCCAACTCAAGTAATAGAACTAAAGGCTGAAATCTTAAAGGAAATATTTAATAAAGACATAGGATTTGCCTATACCTTTAGTAAAATCCTTTTAAAGGAATTTAACACACAAAAGGTGAGGCAAAATATCATATTTTTAAATACCATATTAGATCATCCTGCACTTAAAAAGGTTGTCAAGGGGCCTTATACCCTTAACAACCTTGCAGTCTAAAATCCAGATTACTCTACCCACTCATCTCCTTCGTTGATTGGGGCAAATCCCCTTCTCATGGTATTTTCTGTAATACAAATAGGATCTAAGAACTGAAGTAGATAGTCAGGGCCACCTGCCTTGGAGCCAATGCCAGATAGTTTGAATCCACCAAAGGGTTGTCTTTCCACAAGGGCACCTGTTATTCCCCTATTTAGGTATAGGTTTCCAACCCTAAATTCACGTCTAGTCCTTTCCAAATTCCTTGGACTACGTGTGAATACACCACCTGTAAGTGCATACCTTGTTGAATTTGCCCATTTTATGGCCTCATTAAAGTCTTTGACCTTCATAATTGAAAGCACTGGTCCAAATATCTCTTCTTGGGCTAATCTGCACTCTGGAGTAATGTTTTCCACAATAGTAAGTGGCACATAATATCCCTTTTGCGGAATATCATCTCTAATTAAGAGTATATTCCCTTCTTGTTTTGCGATCTCTATATATCTTAGTATCTTTTCCTGAGCAGACTTATCTACCACAGGTCCCATATAATAGGTGGGATCTTCTGCTGGACCTATTTTTATTGATTTTGCTGCTTCTACCAATCTTTTTACAAATTTATCGTAAATAGGCTCTACTACTATAACCCTTGAACAGGCAGAACATTTTTGTCCTTGATATCCAAAGGCTGAATATATTATATCAAGTACAGCCTCATCTAGATCAGCATCATCGTCAACAATTATTGCATTTTTACCACCCATTTCAGCAATCACCCTTTTCACATGATCTTGGCCCTGACTCACCTTTGCAGCCTTTTCCACTATCCTAAGCCCCACTTCCATGGATCCAGTAAAGGCTATTACACTTATATCTGGATGTTCTACTAGATAGTCCCCTATCTCACTCCCACTTCCTGGCACATAGTTAAATACCCCGCCTGGAAGTCCTGCGGCCTTAAATATTTCAGCAAGGGTAAAACCAACCACAGAAGACAATGAAGCTGGTTTGTATAATACAGGATTTCCTGCCACAATTGCAGCAGCGCTCATGCCACATGAAATAGCTAAAGGAAAATTCCATGGGGCAATTACTGCAGCAATACCTTTGCCTTGATATATGAGATGATTAATCTCTCCAGGTGCCCTTCCCATGCGTCTTGGGGATCCAAGACGGATCATTTCTCTGGCATAATACTCTAGAAAATCAATTGCTTCTGCCACATCAGCATGGGCCTGGTCCCATTGTTTACCTACCTCTAAGATCTGCCATGCAGCCAATCTGAATATATTTTTCCTTGCATAGTCAGCAGCTTTAAAGAGATACTTTGCCCTATCTTCTGGGTTTAAGTCCCTCCATTCTGGAAGCACTGATTTTGCAGCCCTTATTGCATGGTCTATTTCTGTCTTAGTTGCCTGAGAAATGTATCCAATTACCTCATCTGGATCTGCAGGATTAACTGAGGGGATCTTATTTGAGGTCAAAACTTCCTTACCACCAATAATGAGGGAATAAGTCTTGCCAAGCTCCTTTCTAACATCAGAGATCGCCCTTTTAAAGGCCTCCCTTTGCTCTTTTTTTGTAAAATCCACAAAAGGATGGTTTTTAAAGGGTAAAATACCCTTCTCTTGTTCCTCTTTTAACCCTTGCGTTTGTTTTTTTCTCTCTTTTACTAAGATATTTGGGTCTTCTAAGAGTCTGTCTAGATCTGCGCCCTCTACAAAACTCTGTCTTAAAAAGGATTCATTTGCTGTATTCTCTAAAAGCCTTCTCACCAAATAGGCCATGCCAGGTACAAGTTCCCCATATGGTGCATATAACCTCACCCTCTTGGCCACGTTCTGGAGTCCTTTTCTAACAGGCTCTGCCATCCCATATAAGACCTGAAATTCATATCTACTCTCATCTATCTGAAATTCCCTAGCCATTTCCATAACCGCTGAGATGGTCCTAATATTATGAGAACCACAAGCAAAGTAACAAATATCACTATTTTTCAGGATCATCTCTGCATGCCTTTCATATGCAGCATCAGTTTCTGCTTTAATAGTATATACAGGTATATCCCAACCCCTTTGTTTGGCAATTACAGTCTCATAATCCCAGTATGCCCCTTTGACCAGTCTAATAGAAATATTTGTCCCCTGTTCCCTGGCCCAATCAAGGAGCTGTTCTAAATCTTGATCTGTATCTTTGAGATATGACTGCAGCACAACTGCCAGTTGATCAAAATCTTTAAAATCAGGGTCCATTTTAAGCCTTTTATAAACCTCTAGGGTAATATCCTTATATGAATATTGTTCCATATCAATACAGAGGTGACCCCCTATCTCTTTTACCTTAGATACTATTGGTCTCAGCCTCTCACAAATCATGTTCACACTGTTATCAAAATCAGATGGTCGTGCCTGAGAATAAAGGGCAGAAGGCTTGATGGAACAATTGACCTTAGGGGCATAACCCCAATCTAGATCACCACCTGTAATCAATCCATCCCATTTCTTTGCCTCTTTTGCCAGGGCATCCAATAGATCTAAATAACTCCTTTGATATACAAGAGCCTCTTCTTCACTAACTGTTGCTTCACCAAGTATATCCACTGTAAATGCAAAATTATCCTTTCTCAGTTTATTTAAGGTCTTAAGACCCTGTTTTGTATTTTCACCAATAATAAACTGCATTGCCATAGACTTGATGTTTGAAGAAATAGTCTTTGCCAAGATCTTCCCTCCAAAGACCTTTCCTATTCCACCAGCCCCTTTTGCCCCCCACTTGAGGACTGCAGGTAGGTTGTCGTCATCTCCAAAATATTCTTCAATGTGTCTAATGAGTGATTCCGATGTATTTAAATAGGGCAATACATCTACAAAGCGAAAGAGTTGAATCTTGAAGTTCTCACTCTTCATTGCCCAATCCATTACCTTTCCAGTCCACCAGCTCTTATTGAACACCGATGGGGCCTCCCCACTAATTGACCTAAAAAACTCCTTCCCCCTAGCCTTTATTCTTTGATTCAAGGCCTCTTTGTCCATAATAGATATACCTCCTCTTTATTTCTTGTCTTTTGTTGTATTCTTTTGCCTGATATGAATTGAATCTAGATCCAGACTTAGGGTCTCCAATAACTCGCTGATCACAAGAGTAGTCCTTGTATCTTTAACTCCTCCCAGGCTACCTAATTTTTTTAATAAGTCCCTTAATCCATCTGTATCTGAGACCCTTGCCTTAATTAAATAATTATATTCTCCAGCAATATAAAATACCTCTTGCACCTCTTCTATACCTGAAATTTTGTGTCCAATTTCAGTGGAACCCACTGCATCCTCTGTCTTGACTAAAATAAGTGTTGTGATAACTAGCCCTAATGCCCTATGATTTATCCTAGTCTCATATCCCAAGATAATGCCTTTTTTTTCCAGCTTTCTTATCCGCTCCAATACCCCAGAGGGGGCCATCTTTATTTGCCTGGCTATCTCTGCATTTGAAATGCGTGCATTCTTTTGAAGCAAATTCAAAATTTTTTTATCAATATCGTCAATCATTCTTGATTTTCTCCTTTATTTTGTTTATAGTTCATAAAAATATCTTGAGTCAAGAATTTTATTCATAATCCAACTAACTTTAATTGTATATTTTTTTAATAGTAAAAGCTGTTTAAGAAACAAAATTTTAATTGACTCAAAAGTTTTTTTTGTTTAATGCTCTGTGAACATTTTTATTTTTATAATGGTAATTTTTTTATTTTTACTAAATTTTAACAGGGGGATTTTTTTTATTTCTCAATTTTAGCCATAAAGGAGGAGGTCATGGTTAAAAAAATCTTACTTTTTACATTATGTTTGAGCTTGTTTTATATACCAATGGGCTTTGCCAAGTCCAAGATAAAAATTGGTCTTATGTGTCCTCAAACAGGGAGTTGGGCCAGTGAAGGTATTGATATGAAAAAAATTGTAAATCTCTTGGCAGAGGATATCAACAAAAAGGGAGGGGTCCTTGGCAGAAAGATAGAAATCATAGATGAAGATGATGGTGGTGATCCCAGGACTGCTGCCCTTGCTGCGAACAAACTATGTACCAGAGGGATCGTGGCTGTAATAGGTACCTATGGATCATCTGTAACTGAGGCAACTCAAAACATCTTCAATGAAAATAAAATAATTCAGATCGCCAATGGTTCCACAGCAATAAGGCTAACTGAAAAGGGATATAAATATTTTTTTAGGACTTGTCCAAGAGATGATGAACAGGGAAGAGTCGCTGCCAAGACCATTAAAAAGTTTGGATTCAAAAGAGTTGCCATCTTGCACGACAATACCACTTATGCAAAAGGCCTTGCTGAAGAGGCAAAACAAAACCTAGAAAAAATGGGCGGAGTAAAAATAGTATTTTTTGATGCATTGACACCAGGAGAGAGGGATTACACTACGATTTTGACCAAACTACAATCTAAAAAACCTGATGTAGTATTTTTTACTGGATATTATCCAGAAGCTGGACTCTTATTAAAACAAAAGAAAGAAATGGGATGGAATGTTCCATTTATTGGCGGAGATGCCACCAACAATCCAGACCTTGTAAAAATAGCTGGTCTAGATGCAGCAAAGGGTTTTTATTTCTTGAGCCCCCCTGTTCCTCAGGATTTAGATACCCCTCAGGCAAAAGCATTTTTAAAGGCATATCAAGCCAAATATCATGCACTTCCAGGTTCTGTATGGGCAGTGTTGTCTGGAGATGCACTCCTTGCCATAGTTAAGGCAATCGATGGATCCAAGTCTACAGATCCCGATAAAATGGCCTATTATCTACATTATAAATTAAAAGACATGCCAGGACTTACTGGAAAGATCTCTTTTAATGAAAAGGGAGATAGGGTAGGAGACCTATATAGGGTTTATAAAGTAGACGATAAGGGCAACTTTGTACTCCAGCCCAAGGACTAGTGCAAATAAGGGGAAAGTTCAGCTTTCCCCTCTCTTTTTAAAAAGTTCATACCCTGCTTAGTGGAGTATTATCCATGGAACTCTTTTTTCAACAATTAACAAATGGACTGGCCATAGGTGGAATTTACGCTCTAATAGCCCTAGGCTACACCATGGTATATGGGGTCTTAAAACTAATAAATTTCGCCCACGGAGACCTATTCACCCTGGGGGCTTACATAGGTTTTACGCTCCTTACGTCTATGAATCTCATTGGAAAGATTGGTCCCCTGCCAACACTATTTTTATTTGGTATAATTATAATGGGACTAGTTGGGATTGCAGGAATAGTCTTAGAAAGAATAGCCTACAGGCCCCTTCGGTCCGCAGACAGATTAGCTGCAGTAGTTTCTGCATTAGGGGCATCAATTGTAATCTCCAACTCCATAATGTTGATATATGGGGCCAGATTCCTAGTATATCCCCACCATATATTACCTAATTTTACCATAAACCTGCTTGGGATGAAGATTCCCTTTATGAGAATTGCCATGCTCCTGCTCTCAATCATATTAATGATAATCTTATATCTATTTGTTCAAAAGACCAGGATTGGTACGGCTATAAGGGCAACGGCAATAGACCATGGTGCTGCCAGGCTCATGGGAATAGATGTAAATAAGATTATCTCTGTTGTGTTCTTTATAGGACCAGCCCTAGGAGGGGCAGCGGGATTCATGGTAGGCCTATATTATGGACAACTCAACTTTATGATGGGTTGGATGTACGGCCTAAAGGCATTCATTGCAGCAGTAATTGGTGGTATTGGAAATATACCTGGGGCAATGTTAGGTGGATTACTCTTAGGGGTTATTGAAGCACTGGGAGCTGCTTACATTTCCACCTCATGGAAGGATGCCATAGCATTCTTTGTCCTGATTATCATATTAATTGTAAGGCCAACGGGAATACTTGGAGAAAGGGTAGCTGACAAAATATAAACCTTAAAACCAAATACTAATGTGACATGAACAGAAAATATCTAATCTGGGCAATTTGTTTGATATTCTTTTTGTCTCCCTTATTTTTAAATGCATATTGGGTAGATGTTTTAAATAATATTGGCATATATGCCATTTTAGCACTTAGCCTAAATTTTATCTTAGGTGACACTGGTCTATTTCATATGGGCCATGCTGCATTTTTTGCTGTAGGTGCATATACTACTGCAATATTAAACACTATGTATCACATCCCAATATTATTTTTAATTCCATTTAGCGGAATAACTGCTGCTATTTTTGCATACTTAGTTGCAAGGCCAATAATCCATCTCAGGGGTGACTATCTATTAATTGTCACCATAGGAATTGTTGAAATAGTGAGAATCGCCTTAGTAAACAACATCTTTGGTCTAACTGGTGGATCAAATGGTATATTTGGGATATCTAGACCACACCTCTTTGGATTAATAATAAGAAGGCCCACACACTTTTTTTATTATATCTGGATATTTCTCGCTGTAAGTGTCTTTTTATTTCACAGACTCAGAAATTCTAGATTTGGTCGGGCATTAAATTATATTAAGGAAGACGAAGTAGCAGCAGAAGGGACAGGAGTAGATATTGCCAAATATAAGTTAATTGCCTTTGTTTTAGGGGCCTTTTGGGCAGGCATGGTGGGAAATATCTATGCCTCAAAAATGACAATTATCTCCCCTGAATCATTTACGTTTTGGGAATCTGTTATATATTTCTGTATAGTTATATTAGGTGGTTCTGGGAGTATTACTGGAGTAATTTTAGGCTCATTTTTATTAATTGGTTTGCCTGAGCTCTTTCGGGAATTTGCCCAGGCAAGGATGTTGGTATTTGGATTGGCAATGATTATAATGATGATATTTAGACCTCAGGGGATCTTGCCTCCACCACCTAGAAAATACAATGTGGATCAAATAAACTAAAATCCTGGAGTTGAAGTATATGGCGCTTCTCCATCTAAAAAACCTAACTAAATATTTTGGTGGTCTCACTGCAGTAGACAATGTTAGTTTTGATGTAAATGAGGGGTCTATAGTAGGTCTAATTGGTCCCAATGGTGCAGGGAAGACCACTGTATTTAACCTTATTACAGGTCATTATGTACCTGATCAAGGAGAAATCATATTCAATGGTCAAAACCTTGTAAAAAAGCCCACTCATATAATTGTATCCTTGGGAATCGCCAGGACCTTTCAAACCATTAGGCTATTTAAAGAACTCTCTGTCTTGGAAAATGCAATGTCTGGATACCATTGTAGGATGAAGGCTGGGATATTTGCTGGCATGTTTAAACCCAGATGGCAAAAAAGAGAAGAAAGACAGGCCATTGAAATAGCACTAAAGGAATTAAAGTTTGTTGGACTAGATGTTGATTTGAATCAAAAGTCAAAAAATTTATCCTATGGGAATCAACGCCTTTTAGAGATTGCTAGGGCACTTGCATCGTCACCTAAGCTAATTATCTTGGACGAGCCGGCAGGGGGAATGAACGACCAGGAGACCAGAGAATTAGTTGAACTTATTCGTAATATCAGAGATAGGGGGATTACAGTCTTACTTATTGAACACGATATGAGCCTGGTCATGGATGTGTGCGAGTATATTGTAGTCCTGGACAATGGGAAAAAAATAGCTCATGGAGCCCCTGAAGAAGTCAGGGAAAACAAAAAAGTAATCGAGGCTTACCTTGGATTAGATGAGGAGTAGAGATGCTTGAGATCAAAAATCTTCATGTAAAATATGGGTACATTGAAGCCATACATGGAATAGATATAAAAGTGAGTAAGGGAGAAATAGTATCTATCCTTGGAGCAAATGGGGCTGGAAAATCCACTACTCTTATGACCATAAGCGGTCTAATAAAGCCTTCTGAAGGTAGCATCGTATTTGATGGCCAAGACATAACCAAACTACCAGCCAATAAGATTGTAGAAATGGGCATCTCTCAGGTCCCAGAAGGTAGAAGACTATTCGATACTCTAACAGTAGAAGAAAATCTTGACCTTGGTGCATTCACTATAAAAGACAAAAACACCATAAAGAAAAACAAAGAATGGTCATATTCACTCTTTCCAAGATTAAAAGAGCGTAGGAACCAACTTGCAGGGACATTGAGTGGTGGAGAACAACAGATGTTAGCCATTGCCAGGGGGCTAATGTCAAATCCAAGGCTCTTGCTTATGGACGAACCAAGCCTGGGACTTGCTCCTATTTTAGTAAAGTCTATATTCGAGACCATAAAGACAATAAATAAAAGTGGGGTAACTGTCTTGCTTGTGGAACAAAACGCAAAGGCTGCCCTTAAGCTAGCCAACAGGGGATATGTAATGGAAGTTGGAAAGATCGTACTTGAAGATGAAGCAAACAATTTACTCACAAATCCTCAAGTGAGAAAGGCCTATCTGGGAGGATAATTTTTTAAACAATATGCAAAGTTTTAAGGAGATACTTGAGTTATCCATACCCTTATTTCTCATAATGGACCCGTTTGCAAATTCCACTGCATGTATAGCTATACTAAAAGATTACCAATCTACTGTGCAAAGAAAAATCATCTTAAGGGAGATGGTAATCGCCCTTGGAATAATGATCTTGTTTCAATTCTTTGGGTCCTTTTTGTTAGGGCTATTGTCCATTGACAACTCTACCCTCAGGATAGCAGGAGGAATAATCCTGTTTATAATCTCCCTAAAATTAATATTCCCAGAAGACATGGGGACTATATCCCAATATGAAAAAGACCCTTTTATTGTCCCTATAGCAACGCCCTTTATAGCAGGGCCATCTCTCCTTGCAGCCATAATGTTATATTCCAAAAAGGTATCCTCTCAAATAGAGCTCTTTGTGGCAGTATTCATTGCATGGGCAAGTTCTTTAATAATTATGTTGTTTTTTACAAAATTAAAATATATACTCAAACAAAGGGGGACAAAGGCAATTGAAAGATTAATGGGCCTTATCCTTGTATTACTTGCAGTCCAGATGTTAGAACAAGGGATCAGGTATTTTTTGGACACACTTAAATGAAAAAATTGATATTTTATTTTTTTATATTCTTATCTGCCTCACTTATAATACCACGCACCCTATACGCCATATTAAACCCTCAAGAGGTTTTAGTAGTGGCCAATATGAATGCTAGACGTAGTGTATCCTTGGCCAAATATTACCTAAAAAAAAGGAATATACCTAAAAAAAATCTCCTTAAAATATGGTGTACTGATTCAGAGACCATATCTAGAAAAAATTACAATAAAAAAATCAAATTACCCATACAACAATTTCTAAAACGTCCTGACATGAGACGAATAAGGTGTATCCTATTAATTTATGGAATCCCCATAAAGGTAAAGGGAACTCCTCCTACCCTACTCCAAGAAACTGAACTCAAGAACCTTAGCTTAAAAAGAGATATATTAAAAAAACAAATTACAGAAGAGAAAAACAAAAACAAGAAAAAGAGGCTTCAAAAAAAACTGAGGATTATCCAAAAAAAATTAACAAGATTAAACCTTATATTAAACACCTCTGCATCAGTTGATTCAGAATTATCCCTGGTCAAGGTCAATGACTATCCCCTTTCCTTTTGGTTACCTAATCCTTATTTTCTTCCCAATCAAAACAAAACATTAAAGTTTGGCAAACAGGATGTAATCCTGGTGTCTAGACTGGACGGACCGAGCCCTGATATTGTGAAAAGAATAATCAATGATTCCATTTATGCAGAAAATCATGGTCTAAAGGGTAGAGCATATTTTGATGCAAGGTGGAAGCTCAAAAAAAATATAATAAAATTAAATGCTTATGGCTATTATGACTATTCCATCCACCTAGCAGCCAGAGAGATAAAAAGATCCAGATTAATGAAGGTGATACTGGATGATTCCCCAAAATTATTTCAAAAGGGACAATGTATGGATGCTGCCCTATATTGTGGGTGGTATAGTCTAGGGCACTATATTGATGCATTTAAATGGGTTAGAGGAGCTGTGGGATATCACATAGCGAGTATAGAATGTTCCACTTTGAGAAACAAAAATTCAAATATATGGTGTGTAAAGATGTTAGAGAAAGGGGTTGCTGCTACCATTGGACCAGTATCAGAGCCATATGTTCAGGCATTCCCTGTCCCACATATATTCTTTGGCACCTTAATAGATGGCTATTGGTCTCTAGTGGAGTCCTATTACCTCTCATTGCCTTATATATCATGGAAAATGGTCTTGATTGGCGACCCAATGTATAGGCCCTTTAAAAACAAATAAGCACTATCTAATCCCTGGAGGTGGTGAGATATCCATATCCTTCATCTTATATAAAAGGGCCCTATAACTTATCTTAAGGAGCCTAGCAGTCTCTTTTCTGTTCCAATTGGTCTCTTTTAATATCTTTTCAATTACCATTTTTTCAACTTTCTTAGTAACAGAATCCTTTATCTCTTTTAATGAAGGAATATTGCTCTTATTAAAATTTATATCTATACTTTTATCAAGGTCATGGATCCTAGATCCAATGGATGATACTAACTCATTTTTTTGAGTAAGCTTCTCCTGAAGCTCTTGTTTTACAGAAATAAAATCTCCTAAAACAAATATTCGTTGAATATAGTTATAAAGTTCCCTGACATTTCCAGGCCAATGATATGTTTTAAACATCTCAAGCACATCCTCGTCCCAGGAAAACTCCTTATTGGGATATTTTATCTTTAATTGGGAGATAAAATATTCTACTAGAGGAAGGATATCCTCTTTTCTATCTCTCAGTGGTGGGATGTGTATACATATTGTGCTCAATCTATAGAATAGATCTTCTCTAAATGATCCCGCTGCAATTTCAGCCTCTAAATTCTTATTAGTGGCAGCTACGACCCTGGCCATGGCCTTGACTTCTTTATGTCCCCCAATCCTAAAATATCTTCTATCCTGTAGTACTTGAAGTAATTTGGCCTGGAGAGAGATGGGCATCTCCCCTATTTCATCCAAAAAGATGGTACCACCTTTTGCTAGTTCAAACTTCCCTATCCTCACGCTATTTGCCCCAGTAAAGGCTCCTTTTTCATAGCCAAAGAGCTCAGATTCCAGGAGATCTGCAGGAATAGCCGCGCAATTTATCTTAACAAATGGTTCACTAATCCTCTTTGAATAAAAGTGTAGTGCCCTTGCAACCAACTCCTTACCAACTCCACTTTCTCCAGTAATCAGGACATTGAGATCATACTCGCCCACCTGTTTGGTAAGTCTAATAATATCTTTTATTGTCTTGCTTTTTCCAACAATGACAGGTTTTTCAAGATTCATAAGCTATGAACTCTCTCAGTCTATTTTTAATAACTTTTTTATGTTTTCTTTTAACAATTCTAAATCATATGGTTTTTCCATTAAAATGTCTGGAGATTCCTCCATGGCTATTTTTTTAGGATACTCACCATATGCAGTAACACAGATAACTGGGATCTCAGGATGCTCTTGTCTAAGACAGCTTATAAGTCCAATCCCACTCACATAGGGGAGCCTAATATCAGCTATTACTAAGTCATATTTTGCCTTTTTTATCTTTTCCAATCCCTCAAGACCATCTTTGGCAAAAAGGAGCTTAAAGTTCATTTCAGACAAGTATTCCCCTAGGAGTTCAGTCTGGACTGCATCATCTTCTATTATTAAAATAGTCTTTATTTTTTTATCTCTTTTCATATATATTTCTCACTTTTCTTTGGCCCTATATAAAAATATCTAAATTTCTCAAATAGATTTCATCAAATAAAAATATAAATCAATTATTTTCTATATTTTATTATACGGGCTGGATTCCCAACTACAACTGCATATTTCGGGACAGGAGACAGGACTATACTTCCTGCCCCAATTACTGCACCCATATCGATATTAGCAGCCACTATGGCCCCATTTCCTATCCAGACGTCCTCCTGTATCTCTAGCTCCAAAAATCTACCCCCCTGTTCTTTAATAGGTATATCTGTCCTGTTAAAAAAATGTTGTTCTATCCCACTAAGTATGTGTACTCCTGTTCCTATTAATACATTATTACCTATTTTCACATGACCTATATCACACTTAGGACCAATGTAAACACCTTTTCCAATCCTTACTCTAGGGTCAGAAAAAGTAGTACAAAAACCAATACAACAATCAATTAAATCATCCCCTGTAACCCACTCCAATAAAGCCTTTCTAATATTCTCTCCTAAAAAACCTGGGATAAGAGCAACCCACTGCATTATATAGGCAAAGGCCCTCCTTTTTTCAAAAATAGAAGAACCAATAAGATAAATCCCGAAAAATGGAAGTGTAATTACTTTAAATAACTGATAAATTGCTTTTTTGATTATCCTTTTATAGTTCATTTTATAATAACACACCAATCTCACTGTTACAATTAATCATGTCCTTTTCATATATTTTTTTTAGAAAAATTACAATACAAAAACCCAACATAGAATTATAACTTGATAACTGCTCTTTTTTTTTGTACATTCTAGTTAGAATGATTAAATTAATCCTAAGTTAGCCAAATATAAGGAATGAATTTAATGCCAGAATTATGGACAAAAGAGAAAGAGATTGAATTTTTTAGACAAGCCTTAGAAAATTTTGCAGAACCTGAGCAACTTTTCTATATTTCAGATGATGGGAAATATTATGCCTATTGGCCAAAGCCTTACAAAGGGAAAAAGTCTACTCTCCAAAGCAGAAATGCCCTGATTGGTAATTTTACTGAAAAATATTCAGTAGATTTATTAAATAATTTTGCAAAAGATTATAACTTACATGCCGTACAAGGAGTAATTTGTAGAGAAATAGGTCTAACTCCTCAATCTCCATCAGATGTTGCAATTTGCAAAGTTAAAAGACGAGAACAAAGAGCTGAAGACATTATAGCTATTTTTGAAGTAAAAATGTCAATTGTATGGAATTGGGAATATAGAGACGGAAATCTAATCTGTATTGGAGATTATAAAACTCATCAAGGAAATCCTGGATTATTACGTTCCGATTCTATGCTAAAAGCTATTGGAAAAAGTATAAATATAAGAGTCTCAGGATACAAGGCATCGAAAATTCCAATAATCATTTTAGGAAACACTCCAATAACGAATAGCTATTTTAAAAAAGTTGACCATTTGAAATTGGCTGGCATCATACAAGGTTTTTGGTTAACTAATCCAAAGCCATTAGATAATAATGGAGAAAATATAAAATCTACTGAACGTAAGGGATTTATACGATTTGATTCTATTCAAGAACTATATGCTGCTTTAGATAAGTTATTAGGCAAGGAAATGGAATTCTTTTCTAGCATGAAAAGCAAAAAGGAACTAGGTCAGATTATAGAGATAGCAAATAGAGAAGCCACCTACGAACAAAAGGCCGAGAAATTTCTAAATTTAATAAGGGAATAAATAATGGCGTTTAAACGTTCAGGAACAAAGACCAGCGCATTTGGAACACCAGGAAGGATTAATCACGATTCAACAAAATTTTACAATACTCGTCTTTATGAAGGGATAATTCAAGCCAAGAAAGTAGAATATATTGAAAATCCAATTGATAATAAATACTTAAATAAGATTTTTTGCAAGTCAAGCGAATCTATGTCAGAATTGCCTGATAATAGCATTCATTTAATGATTACTTCTCCTCCATATAATGTTGCAAAGGAATATGATGAAGATTTATCCCTAGAAGAATATCTACAATTTCTTAATAGAGTATGGAGAGAAACTTATAGGGTGCTTGTTCCTGGGGGTAGGGTTTGTATAAATGTGGCAAATTTAGGCAGGAAACCATATATTCCTTTACACAGTTATATTATTCAAGGAATGCTAGAAATCGGCTATTTAATGAGAGGAGAGATAATTTGGAATAAAGCAGCAAGCGCAAGCCCATCAACCGCGTGGGGTAGTTGGTTATCTGCAGCTAATCCAGTTTTGAGAGACATTCATGAATATATTTTAATTTTTTGTAAAGAAACTTTTTCAAGAAAAAGAGGAGATAAAAAAAATACTATCAAGAAAGAACAGTTCCTTGAGTGGACAAAAAGCGTATGGACATTTCCAGCTGTATCAGCGAAAAAAATTGGGCATCCTGCCCCCTTTCCTGAGGAATTACCATATAGATTAATACAACTCTATTCTTTTAAAGATGATGTAGTCTTAGATCCTTTTGTTGGTAGTGGGACAACCTGTTTGGCAGCACTAAAAACAGGACGTAACTATGTAGGATATGATAATAATCCTGAGTACGTGAGATTGGCAGAGAACAGGATTAGGGCCTATACAAGGCAAGGACGATTATTTGAAAATGGCTAACATGCGGGTAACTTGACCGCCATTCCGCTGGGGCCTCCGGCCTTGCTCCATAGCGGCAAGTGACCCTGGACGTTATTAACAAATGAAAGACAAGACATATTTATTTAAAATTTTCCCCAGCCAAACTTCCTATGAGCAAAATTCCCTACTGAGCATAGGCATCCCATTAAAAAAAAATTTGATATTTGATAAAAATAAAATCCAGATTTCAGATGAAAAACAAAATGTATATCCATGTGAAATAATACCACTGTGTTACTGGAACAATAAAAGCATTAAATGGTCCCTTTTAAATATATGTCTTCCTCCATTATCTTCCCCAACAACCCTTTTCCTCAATCTCCTGGACAAAGAGAGAAATAAGGATAAATTTTCAGGTCTGCAAGTTGATGTAGATAAGGACATTATTAAAATACATACAAGGGAACGTGAATTTATTTTGCACAGGCATAGCCCATGCATATTTAAAGACCTTGAATTAGACTTGGAATTTATAAAAAGTAATGGAGAGATAAAAAGATTTAGGGACGTAAAAAATAAGACCTTTAGAGTGCTGTCTAAAGGAAAGATAAAGACAGACATTGAAATAAAAGGACAACTAATATTTTCTAAAAATGAAGTATTAAATATTAGATTTATTATATCATTTTTTTATCATTCAAATACCATAAAAATGGAGGTTGAGGTACATAACCCTAACAGTTGCAACCATGCTGGGGGGAAATGGGACCTTGGAGACAAGGGAGCTATCTATTTTAAGGACTTTTCATTATTATACAAGTTTAAGACTGTACCTTGTCAAATAAAATATACCCAAGATATAAAAAAATCCTTTGATCTAATATCACGAGACATAGATGGGTTGAAGATTTATCAGGACTCCAGTGGTGGGGAAAACTGGGATTCTCCAAACCACATTGATCACAGTGGTAATCTTTGTGTTAAGTTTAAGGGATTTTATATAAAAGAAATAAAACAGGACAAGATTATAAATAAATCTCAAGGTGCTAGGGCCAACCCATTGGTAATGGCTAGAGGAGAGAGTTGGATCTGTGTATATGTTAAGGATTTTTGGGAAAACTTCCCTAAAGCTATAGAAGTTAGCAACCAATATATTCGTATATCTTTATTTCCAAAGGAATCTAAGACCTTTTTTGAACTTCAAGGGGGAGAGAAGAAGACACATACCATATTTGTGGATTTTGATTCAGAGGACAAGGCAGGAGATATTTTAGGTCTAATTTTCCCACCTTTATTTAAAATAAACCCTGAATGGATACGTGAGAGTAGCGCCCTTCCCTATTTTTTACCAGAATCAGAAGACCAAAATAAAACCTATCTCTCTTATATAAAAAATATTATCCATGGACCTAATTCTTTTTTTAAAAAAAGAGAACAAATAGATGAATATGGATGGAGAAACTTTGGAGACCTGTATGCAGACCATGAAGCAGTACATCATAAGGGAGAAAAACCCTTTATTTCCCATTATAACAATCAATATGATTTTTTATATGGGGCAATTATTAATTTCTTGAGGTCTGGTGAGTCAAAATGGTTTGACTTAGCAGAACCACTTGCAAGACACTTAATTGACATTGACATATATCACACAGACAAAGATAAATCTGCATATAATCATGGTATGTTCTGGCATACAGACCACTATTTGGAGGCAAAAACCGCTACCCATAGGACTTATTCTAAATTAAATAAAACAACAGGTGGGGGGCCATCCAATGAACACAATTATACTACAGGGCTCTTACACTACTATTTTTTAACTGGTGATATTCTAGCCAAAGAAGCAGTAATAGAGTTGGCCCAGTGGGTAATAAATATGGATAGGGGAGATAAGACCCTATACGCAATATTTGACCAAGGTCCAACAGGACTTGCATCTCAAACCGTTGATCCAATGTATCATAGGCCAGGACGTGGTGCAGGAAATTCTATAAACGCATTAATTGACGCATATGTACTTACAAATCAAAGGAGATTCCTTTTTAAGGCAGAAGAAATTATTAGACGAACTATTCACCCAAAGGACAATATAAAGAAATTGGGACTAGACAATCCTGAATTTAGGTGGTCATATCTAGTCTTTCTGCAAATCCTGGATAAATATATTTCTTTAAAATTAGAGTTAGATGAAAAAGATTGGATGTGTTTTTACGCAATAGAATCTCTTATTCACTATGGGAGATGGATGTTAGAAAATGAAGTACCATATATGGACGTACTTGATAGGGTAGAAATACCAACAGAAACATGGCCAGCACAAGATATTAGAAAGGCATATGTACTAAATTGTGTATCAAAATACTTAGAAAATAACGAAAAAGAACTTTTTTTAAAAAAGGCTAGATTCTTTTTTGATAGGTGTATACAGGATTTATTATCCTTTGAAACAGCATACCTTACCAGACCTATGGTACTTTTATCAACCTATGGGTCTCAGCAAGCATACTTTGACAAAAAGATGTATAATAACTTTATATTTGTACTAAAACACAATTATTCCTTTGCACGTCCATCTAGGTTTGTTCCGCAAAAATATAGATGGAAACAAACTTTTAAAAAAAATTTAAAGATATTTACAAGGGAACTACTTAGGATCATAAAGGATAAAACAAAAGCCATTTTCTAATGACAAAATCAAAAAAAATAAATATTACATTTGTAGTACACAGCCTAAACCCTGGTGGTGCTGAAAGGTTGGCACTGGATATGGCAATTGAATTAAAAAAAGATTACAATATAAACATACTGTGTTTAGATGAGCCAGGGACCTGGGCAGAAAGAATAAGGGAAAACAAGATCTTTGTACATTCCTTATACAGAGAACAAGGCATTGATTTTACATTACCTTATCTAATTTCAAGATATACAAAAAGATTCCATACTCACATAATACATGCCCATCAAACCACCCCGTGGTTTTATTCTGCCCTGTCAAGGTTATTAAATCCACGTCCATACCTCTTGTTTGAGGAGCACGGTAGGTTTTATCCAGAAGTGCTCAACAAAAAAACGGTACTATTCAATAAGGCCGTTATAAATAGGCTCACACATAGGGTAGTTGCAGTATCTGAAGATATAAAAAACAGGCTTGCAATATACGAAGGCATCCCTAAAGAAAAAATAGAGGTAATCTATAACGGGATCAAGTTGCAAGGATTAGACATAGACAAATTTAGGGAAGAGAAGAGAAAGGGACTAAACTTAAGGTCAGATGATTTTGTAATTGGAAGTGTTGGGAGATTGGACCCAATAAAAAATTTTCCCATGTTAGTGCTAGCAGTTAAAGAATCAATAAAACAGATCCCCAATTTAAAGTGTGTAATTGTTGGTGATGGGTCTGAGTTTTGCAAAATAAAGGAAATAATACAAGAGCATGGCCTTACAAAGAATATCATTTTAACAGGGTATAGAAAAGATGCTGCCACATTGATCTCTGCCTTTGACTTATTTATACTTACCAGTTTTAGTGAAGGTATATCCATGGCAATATTAGAGGCAATGTGTATGGGAGTACCGTGTATTGCAACAAGGGTTGGTGGAAATCCTGAACTAATAGAGGACAAGGTCTCAGGTTGGCTTGTTGAGTCAAATGATTATAATGCACTATCCGACCTAATTTGTTATGTATTTAACAACAGGCAATTATTAAAGGAAATTAGTGAATCTGCAAAAATAAGAATAAAGGATAAATTCCTTTTTCAAGATATGATAAAAAATTATAAAAAAATATATAATGAACTTATATTAAAAGCCAATATAAGGTCAAATTAGATGTGCGGGATTACTGGATTTATAGATTTAAATGGCCTTGATATAAATAGTTCAAGATCTATTATAGAATCTATGACCAACACCTTAATCCATAGGGGGCCAGACGAACATGGATATTATATTGATCAATTTGCAGCCTTAGGCCATAGGAGGCTCAGCATAATCGATCTATCGTCTGGAAAGCAGCCAATGGTAGTACCAAATAGGGCAGTTATTGTATTTAATGGAGAGATATACAATTTCCAAGAAATAAAAAAACAACTCCTTGCCCTTGGATATAGGTTTAATACAAATAGTGACACTGAGGTCATTTTAAACTCATACCTTGAATGGGATATTGGGTGCTTAAAAAAATTCATTGGGATGTTTTCATTTGCCATATGGGATATAAAAAGGAAAAGACTTTTTTTGGCCAGGGATAGAATAGGGAAAAAACCTCTATATTACTCCTATAAAAATAATTCCCTTTCTTTTTCCTCAGAAATAAAGGGGTTATTAAAACAAAGGGGCATTTCAAAGGATTTAGATTATGAGGCCCTGGATTGTTATTTTACCTTTGGCTATATACCAAGTCCAAGGAGTATTTTTAGACAAATAAAAAAATTAGAACCAGGAAGTTTTATTGTATTTGACAGAAATGGCATCCTAAAAAAAAGGTACTGGAAAATAGATTTTCAACCACAAGATGGGCTTGTTTTTAAACACGCAATAGAGGAATTTTTTGAAATATTTAAAGATGCAGTAAAAAAAAGGATGATCAGCGATGTGCCCATTGGGGCATTTTTGTCTGGGGGAATAGATTCATCCCTGGTTGTATCTCAGATGAATGAGATCTCTGATTCTAAAGTCCTCACAAACTCCATTGGATTTGAACACCAAAAATTTAATGAGCTTCCCATTGCAAGGGAAATTGCCTCAAGGTTAAATACCACTCACAGGGAATATACCCTAAGGGCTGACATATCCCAGCTCCTCCCCCGCCTTATCTATCATTTAGATGAACCACATGCTGATTCCAGTGCCATACCAACCTATTATGTGTGCAAAATGGCAAAAAATAATTGTACAGTTGCACTTTCAGGAGATGGTGGAGATGAATCCTTTGGAGGTTACACCTTTAGATATATACCCCATTTATTTGAATCCAATTTAAGGAGAATAATCCCTTCTACCCTAAGAAGACTCATATTCTCCCCCTTAGGCCAGATTTACCCAAGGTCACAAAATTTACCAAAGCCTCTAAGGTTAAAGACCATTTTCCAAAATTTGGCTGTATCTGATGAAATGGCATTTTATCAAGACCTAACATATTTACCATGGGATATCCGGGACAAGATTTATTCAAGGGATTTCAAAAGGAACCTGTTGGGATTTAGCCCTTTCGATCTTATCTACCCCTTATACAACAAGGTAAGACATCTAGACCCAGTGAGCAGGGCACAATTTTGTGACCTAAACTTTTATCTCCCTGAAGACGTGCTTGTAAAGGTAGATAGGATGAGTATGGCCGTATCACTTGAAGTAAGGTCCCCTCTTTTAGATCACAGGATAATAGAGTTTGGGGCAAAGCTTCCCTTATCTCTAAAGATTTCAGGGAAAAAAGGAAAGATACTCCTTAAAAGGGCCCTCTCAAAATATCTTCCCAAGGATATTATTGATAGACCCAAACAGGGATTTTCCATTCCAGAGGCAAAATGGTTAAGAGAAGAACTAAGACCATGGGTTGAAAAGGCGGTAAACAAACATGGCTCTATTGTAAATGAATTATTCAACATGAGACAAATAAAGGCGTTATGGGATAGACATGTACAAAAAAAGGAAAATCACAGTGTATTTTTTTGGGGGATAATGATACTTTCCCTATGGGAGGAGAGGTTCTTATAGATGAAAAAAATAAATGTCATGCAACTTGGAAGCCCAACAGGACTTTTTGGTGCAGAAAGATGGATACTTGCCCTTATTAAATATTTAGATAAATCAAAAATAAATATTTTTGTAAGTGCAATAAAAGATAGCCCTGATTTAAAAGTTCCTTTATGCTCAGAGGCAGATTCTTTGGGCATAAGCACAAAGATATTTGAGGCCTATGGAAAATTCAATTTTCGTGCAATAAAATTTATAAGAGACTATATAAAAAATAACAACATTCATATACTGCATACCCATGCCTATAAGCAAGATATAATTGGTTTATTTGCTACTATTGGAACAAATTGCAAGATAGTATCCACTCCACATGGATGGAGTAAAAAGGCAGATTTTAAACTAATGTGTTATGAAACATTAAACAGGGCCATATTCCCTTTTTTTGATGCAGTGGTCCCTCTATCTAAAGAACTATATAACTCTCTTAAAAGGATCCCTTTTTTAAAGTCAAAACTCTATTTAATTGAAAATGGCGTTGACATTGATGAGATTAAAAATATAAATAAAGTTGCTCCAGAAGTGAAAAAGTATAGGGACCAAGGATCTTTTATAATAGGATATATTGGTCAACTCATCCCAAGAAAAGGATTAGATATCTTATTTACTGCGTTAAAAGACATAGCTATCCCCAACTGGCATCTATTTGTGCTTGGAGATGGCGAACAAATGGATAGGCTAAAAAGGATGGCTTCTAATTTTAATATATTAAGTAAGATCCATTTTACTGGATTTAGGCAAGACAGACTGTCTTACCTTAAGGGTTTTGATGTGTTTGTCCTCCCATCCAGACTTGAGGGAATACCCAGGTGTCTTATGGAAGCTGGGGCAATGGGAAAGGCAATACTAGCATCAGACATACCTGGATGTAGAGATGTTATAATCCATAACAAGACTGGACTATTATTCCATCCAGAAGACCCTAAGTCATTAAAAGAAAATCTATTAAAATTGTATAAAGATAAACAACTAAGAGATTCTCTGGGCCAGCATGCATCACAATTTATTAAACAAAAATATAGTGCAAGAAGAATGGCACTGGAGTACGAAACCCTATATTTTAAGTTAACTTAAACTAAAATTAAAAGAGGTTAGCTATGACAAAAATTGAGCAGGTTATTTCTTCAATAGAATTACTATCTGAGCAAGAATTTGCTAAATTAAGAGATTGGATTATTGAAAGAGATTTGGAAAGATGGGACAGGCAAATAGAAAGGGATTCAGAAGCTGGGCGATTAGATTTTTTAATTAAGGAAGCCTTTGATGAAAGAGAAAATGGTAAATTAAAAGAGATATAAATGCACCGGACAACAGATCGATTTTGGAAGTGTTTTGAAGATCTACCTTATGATATTCAAAAATTAGCAAAGAAAAGTTTTGACTTGCTTAAAACAGATCCTTTACATCCCTCTTTGCATTTTAAAAAAGTGGGGAAGTTTTGGTCTGTAAGAATAGGGCTCAATTATCGGGCACTTGCTGTTCAGGATGAAGAAGGATTTATTTGGGTTTGGATTGGGAATCATAAAGAATATGACAAGATGATAAAAAAATAAGCTAACAATTCATCCAGCGAACGACGTATTACGCCGCCTCTGAATCTAGACGTTATATAAAAAACAAATACAAAGCACATGCAAATAATAAAACGTATCCTACCTTTTGATTGTTCAAAAAAAGAATTTTTATTCTTTGTCTTATACACCTTGTTTATAATTTATGGGTCATTGTTTCCTTTCGAGTTTAAGCTCTCCAATATTCCCATAGAGGTCCACAATCTAAAGAGCTTTTTGTTGTGCAATTATTGTTTCAAGACTTCAATTGGAGACATTGTCACAAATCTTTTCCTGTTTGTGCCTTTTGGCTTTCTAGGGGTGCGCAGCATGCGAAGCCCATTCAAACCCCTATATTATACCTTTGTTATTACATTAATTTGTATTCCCATAGCCCATGGGGTACAACTTGCTCAATTCTTTGTAAAGGGAAGGGTCCCTAGTTTAATGGATTCTATTTGTAATATTATTGGTTGCTTCTTAGCTGGATTATTTGGCTCTATATCAAAATTTCGTTTTATATTTGGGAAAAGAGGACAAGAACTCTGGAAATCCTTACCGTTATTAATAATGATATGTTGGATTTTATATAATTTAGTACCTTTTATACCCACTCTAGACTTTGGAGAGATAAAAAATAGCCTAAAACCTTTGTTACTACACCCCCAGTTTGATTTCTTAAATACAATAAAAAACACAATTGGCTGGTTAATCTTCTATTATATGTACAAACAATACAAAGATAAAAATTTGGAACTTAAAAATCTTTCAATAATTATCATAATTATATTAATATCAAAAATATTTATTGAGAGAACAGTCTTACGAGTAGCAGACGTATTAGGCGGTTTTTTGTCTTTGTTATTATTAAAAATATTAAAGGAAAAGGTCCAAAATCCAAGAATATTATTTTCAATTATTCTTTTTTATTTAACCATAGAAGGGCTATGGCCCTTTGATTTTTCTCTTGCACAACGTACAAATTTTAATATTATTCCTTTTTATGGATATCTAACAGGTAGTCTATTTGTTACTGCTCATATGATGTTCCAAAAAGCATTCTTCTATGCCAGCCTTATCTGGATCTTAGAACAGTGCAATGTAAGATGGTCTAGGGCTACCATCTTTTGTGTATTATGGGCAGCTACCATTGAAATTGCCCAAATCTGGTTTGCATCCCATACTCCAGAGACCACAGATCCTTTGCTCATGTTTTTAATAGCACTTTGGATAAAAAAAAATAGACCTTATGATAAAATAAAAAATAAAACAAAGTACTTAGGGCCAGATAGGAGGAAAAAACATTAGTTATATTTTAATTTAATGCAATAATATAAAAAATTTCTCTAATCTATAAATGTCCTAAACCATATCTCCAATCCAACAATAGTACCAAGAAACCGGGCATAATCTTTCTTTCCTTGTATATGGCTTTCAAACAAATCCCTCAGTCCCTTTGGTTCATATAATCCCCTGTCCAATGTCTTTTTATCAAACAATATTTTTTGTATACTATCCTTAAAAAATTCCCTGTGCCATTTTTCAAATTCAGTATAATGTCTAAATCCAGGAATACTCAATTTCTTCATTAGAGAATTAAATTTGTCTGTAAAAAACAACCTAATAGGTCCAGCATCCAAGGGAGCGCCTGTATTTGAATTGGGTATTTTAATAAGATTAGGGTTACATTCTTTTATAATTTTAAAATGAATCTCACCAGAGAACCTATACTTAATTGGAAGGATAAGGAGCTTTCTTAAAAATCCTTCATCTATATAGGGCATCCTCACCACAACATATTCCCTAAAAATAGATAGAGATGATACAACCTGTCTTCTAATCCACTGGTCAATATAATAATAAATCAAAATATCTGGCAGTAAAATAGAATCCCCACATTTCATCATCTCCTGTTCTAAGGAATCCCTTGCGCATCCTTTTATTGATTTTAAAGTTTTTGGAGTCAAAAATCTTGAGAGTTCCTCCTCACCTACAACCAAGTTTGCCTTTTTGAAAATATAATCTACTACTTTACTAAAGCTAGAAAGCCTAAATACCTCTGGCTCACATTGGACTGGATAGGCAAGGGCTGCCTTTGCTATCTCTCCCCCATGCCCCCTTAACAAAAATTTAAATGGCGCTCTCTTTAAATAATCTAGTGCCACTTTTTCAGTTGATTCATGGGGATGATAAAATCCATCACTAAAAAAAATTAAAGTTCTAGCTAGTTCTGTAAAATTGGACAAATCTTGCTTTTTTATCTCCAAAAAAGTGTGTCTAGTCTCGCAAGATTTTGCCATTTTGTATGCAAGCTTTTCATCCTCACATCCCTTTAACCCTAACGTATAAGAATAAACTCCCTTACTCTTGTTTCCCATTGCTGCCAAGATGGCTCTAGAATCAAGTCCTCCAGATAGGGATATGCCTAACGCATCTAAATGATTTAATCTCTTTTCCACACTGTTTTTAAACTCATTTACAATTTCTGCTTCTAAATCCTTATTGTATTTTTGTTCTTTTGAAAAAAGATTTAAAAGATCCCAGTATGGCTTTATATTTAAATTATTTCTCCCTATACTGTATTCTAAAATTGAACTAGGAGATAATAATTTTATATCCTCAAAAAGGGTCTTATTGCCCAGCACATGACCAAAATGATAGAAATCAGCTATAGCTGAATAATCGATCCTTTTCTTTAGTTCTGGGGTAATGAGCAATGGCCTAATATGAGTGGAAAAGCAAAAAATCTCATCAGAAGCATAAAAATAAATAGGCAGTAATCCAAATTTGTCTGTTGCTATTTTTATTAATCTCTTATTATAATCTATTTCTATAATTACAAATATTCCATCTGCATCTTGTACCCATGAATCAATTTCACATAATGTGTCCAAATCTCTATTATATACTTCACCATAAAAACAGATATCCTTGTCTTTATATTTTTTTAAATAACATATCTTTTTTTCAAAAAAATATTTAAAATAGGTAAGCCCAAAAACAAACCCCAATTCCTTATTTTCCAAGACCTCACTATGGGCACCATTACTGGGTTTTATTCTATCTAACATGTTAACAAATATCTTATTTGAAAAACTATTTTTTTTACTATTTTTTTTTAAAACACCTACTATTCCAGGCATAACCCCTCCTAAAATTGCCACAATGGATTAATATTATATGGAATTACCTTAAATAGTTTATAAAGCCACGGTAATTTCACAAACAATAAAAATATAAAGGCCACAAAACATGCACCAAGATATAGCATAAGTCCTATTTCTCTATATAAATGCTCTGGATTTTGTACAGGACTGTTTTCCTTAAAACCAATTTTCAAATAATATGAAAAAAAACCTACAATTAAAGGCACGGAAAAAATTAGTTCAAGGTGATATTTTACTATAAAAACCCCTAAAAAAAAGGCACAAAAAATAGCATAATAAAATATACTCAAGATGAGCCTTGTTTCATTATAATAGGCAAAAGAACTCCTGTATTTTGAAGCTATTTCTTTATTGGCTATGGCCCTGTATTCTGCAAACCTTTTTGTGGCCATAAAAAATGCACCTGCCATCCAATAGGCAATAGTCAAAGAAATCGGAGGGACTTTATGGGGCAAAAGGGCAAACCATCCTAAAAATAACCTGAGGGGATTGTTGATGGATTCAGATAACACATCTAAATATGGAATTTCCTTTGTCCTGATTGGGGGTACATTGTAAAATATCCCCATAATCCATAAACTTAAAGCAGAGACAAAAAAAGAAGGATTTACTAAATATGAAGTTCCAAGTCCTATTAATGAAAGTAAGACCCACTCCATATAGGCCATAACAATATTTACCCGACCAGAAGGAATTGGCCTTTTTTTCTTGGTGGGATGAAGTGCATCCTTGGAAGCATCTAAAATTTCATTAATAACATAATTACTAGAGGCAACAATGCACACAGAAACAACTCCCAACAATATATTAAAAAACCAATTTTTATCTATAAGTGATGGTTCAATAAAAAAAGCTAGCACTATTCCCAACACCATAAAACCATTTTTAAACCAATGGTCAGGTCTGGCTATTGAAATATATGCCCTTATCTTTTTCATCTTTTTCTATCCTTCACAAGTGTTCTCTCCAGATTAAAGTAATTCATTTCACCATAGTAGGAATCATAACTCCCTATTTTTATAAACTTAACTCCTATATCTTCAGCACACATTCTGTCTATTTCTCTATCTCCTACGTAAATAAGTTCATGTTTTGCTAAATTCCATTTACTTAGAACCATCTCAATCCCTTTAAAACTAGGTTTAAATGCATTTATCTCTATATCATCAGCACTAATTACCAAATCAAAATATCTATCTATACCCATGGCCCTTAATTTGTCCTGCGCAGGATAATCTGAAAATACACCCAATTTTAATCCCATTTTTTTAGCTAAATCTAAGAAACTTTCTAAATTTGAGAACATACTGTCTTTTAAGTAATCAAGTGGATATAGATAAATCCATTTTTTTATTATTGTTTTTATCTCCTCAAGAGGTAGCACAAAATGCTCTGCTACTTTAATATACTGTAACTCTTTTAGAGGACATACAGACTCCTTTTTATATCTCAATAGTTCTCTGTTTTTTCTAAAAAAATATACTATTTTTGCTTCTTTATATACTTGTTTAGGGTTAATCAAAAAAAATTTTAACAACTTAACTATCATCCTATAGCGTAAATATCTTTGATTATATAAAGTACCATCTACATCAAAGAGTATTCCCCTTATATTATTGAATAACATAAACTTTTGCAATTTAGATTTTATCTTATATATCTTGTTTAATCTTTTTTACATCACGTACAAAAATATTTTCTCCTAAATAGAACATAGATAATATACCAATTATAGTAGTTGGTATGTACCAGAGAGAATGGAATAGGATAGAAAAACTAAAAGCTGTATTTGGGTCTATATTAAATAGAGATAATCCTTTTATTGTAACAAATTGAAAGGTACCTATATAACCTGGAGCTGAAGGTATCATTACTCCTAGATTTATAACACCTGCTAAAAGTATAGTTTGTAACCATGTTAAATTTAAATGAAATATTAAAAGAGATGTTTTTAAGAAAAATATCCACATAACCCAAGAAAAAAAAGACAAAAGAATTGCTATAAGCATGTCTTGTATTGATAAACTCTCAAAACCAGAAATAAGCATACTTGAATAGAATTTAAGATTTACCTCTAATCTAGCACGAATACTTTGAGGAACAATTAATAATAAAAGATCTATACATTTTTCTCTTAATTTAAAAAAAAAGAAAAAAAAGAGAAACACTAAAACAAGCAGCCCAAAAGTAAATCTAGCAATATAAATAGGCCACATGGAAATACCATGCAAAAAAAATGCACTTAACACAAAAATAAATAGCCATACAACATCAAGAATCCTCTCAATAATTATAGAAGAAAACACTCTTGTCCTGCTAATGTGTGCTTCACTTCCCACGCTATATGCCCTTACGAATTCTCCAAGCCTTGCAGGAAAAATATTATTGGCCATAAGACCTAACATAAGGTGAAAAAACAACCTAAAATGTGAAATATTTATCTTACCCAGTAATTTCCCCCACAACATACTCCTTATAACATTACTCAATAAAAATAATATTATTGAAACAAAGACAAATCTATAATCTGCAGACCGAAAGGATTGAGCAATATGTCTAAAATCTAAGGAATAAATAGAAAGTATTAAAAATATAGCAGAGAGAAAAAATCCAAAAATCTTTATTTTTGACATAAAAGCTGCGCTTCGTTTTTTATGGCCTATCCCTTAAAACAAATTCCACTTCTCTCATGGTCTTTGCCCATGCAATAGCTGCAACCTCCATACCCTTGGCAGTCCAATGCACGCCATCTCTCCAAATAAACTCATGTCTGTCCCCAGCATTTTGAACTTCATTAAACACATAAGCCACAGGGATCTTATTTTTTCTTGCCTCCTTGATTAATATCTCATTAAACTGAGCCTCTGGTTTAGAGGTGGGATCTTTAAATCCCCTGGGAGGAATAGTACCAATAACAGGAACAATCCCCTTTTTTTCTGCCTTTTTTGCTATTTGTATTACATCGTCTGCCCATTTTTTGTATGTTATATTGTCCCTTATTCTTCCTTTAACATTATTTGTGCCAAACATTATGAACATAAATTCAGGATACATCTTACTTAAGATCTTTTTATCCACATTATTTTTCCCCCAACCCGTGGTCATTCCAGCATATCCATAGGCCCTTACCCTATAGATCCCCAATGCTCCTGCTACAAAGCGAGGATATAAGGTTGGACCTGTCAATGAATCCCCATATAACACAACTAGACTCTTTTGTACTCTACCTACGCCCTTTTTATGGATTTCTCTCACATGAAACGCATAATTTGCCCTATCTTTTTCCCATGTGTCTAAAATTTTAGGCATTGCATTTATTTTTGATTTAACAGACACAATATCTGACCACTTACCAATATTATTCTCAAAATCACAAGCAAGGACCCTATATCTATATTCTCCTATACCAACACCTGTATCTAAATAATAAGGATGATAGCTCTCTGCAATCTTTTTAAACTTACCACTACCCTTTGCCCTTGATATCACATAGACCATGGGAAAAACATTGTCCTCTGCTTCTTTCCAATCTAGTTTTATGCCTTTTTTTGTAATATAAGCCCTTAAATCCTTAACCTTTGTTGGAGGAGTTTTGTCTTCTCCCCTATATACAATAAAATTGTCCAGGATAATACTAACCTGTTTGCCCTTTGGGTCTGGTGACCAAAATCTTATATTTTTAAAATAAGTATCATTTCTTATAAATCCCCTGCTTTTTGAATTATACCTAAAGGTATCTACGTAGTATAACACAGGAACCCATTTATTATTAAATAAAAATCTATAATCATAGGGTGTAGTATTATCATCAGATTTTGAGTCAAACATATTTAACCTAGCAAACTGAAAATTTTCTCCTTTTGCAAAAAAAGCCACCTTTAGCCCTTTTGAACCCTTAATATTAATATCTAGCATTGGACCTGACCATTTTTGTTTACAAATTGTAAGAAGTGCTTTTCCTGAAATAGCATTACTTATGAGTGATTGTTTTACTTTTCTTGAGCCATGAAATCCTTTTTTAGATCTATTAAAATCATTTTTATAATAAATAACCACTCCATCTTTTTCCTGATAACTATTTGAATTTTTAGAACATGCCAATAATCCCCCAAAAATTATCATTAAAATAATAGCCCTTTTTACCATATTTTTCACCTCATCCTTTAATTATTGTACAAAATTACCACACCATGCCATGGAAATAGATTAATTTCATCTATTTTCTCATATTCCAGATGTCCATGATAGTTTCCATCCCTATCAACAGGTCCTCCTCCAACTAGTATAACCTGAACAAGTGTCTTTTTAAACTTAATCCTATACGGCGAATTGGATATATTCACCCATACTTCACCATTTTTATATTCCCTTTTATACACACCCCTTTTTTGTTCAAGTTCATACAAAGACTTAATTATATCTTTTTTAGGACATCCCAAATTAATTCCGTATTCTGGATACCAGGATAAAATTTTGTTATGAAAATAATTTATATAACAATAATTGCCTTTTATCAAAAGATATGAGCAGAGATAATACATCCTCTTTGTTATATCTTCATTTTTCTTTAAATAGGATTGAAAGATAACTATCTTATCCCTTTTTATTAACCTCAATGTCCTATCCATTGCCATCTTCCAGTCAGATGCACTTTTTGTATCAAATGCACCTTCAATAAAAGCCCCTGATGCTGTTGAATAATAATCTGTATTATCCCATGTAGTAAATAATCCACAAGTATTTGGTATAGTGGCATAGCCATGCTTTTCTAAAAATTGTGTAAGATCCTTCATAAAATCTTCATAACCCTGCTTCCATGTTCTATATCCTAGCTCTTTAAAAATCTTATATCTTGCATTTTTATTCTTAAGCCTTGGATCTAAGTAAGATACCTCCCATTGAAGAAGTCCTATGTTGGCAGAATCCAAAAATACCCCTTGATAGTTACCAGCTTTTATTTGTCTTAGAATAGATCTCTTCCAATAATCTCTAAATCCCTTGTTTGCAATATTCATAAGGTATTTTCCATCTATCCTAGAATATACCCTCTCTCCTTTTTCATTGTGCCAAAACCAATCCTCGTGTTGGTTCACATAGTCCCAGTCATTTCCCCAATGCTCTCCATCAATAATAAAAGTATGTTTTGGATTTTGTTGCCATATTCCAAGGTGATAATGCAATACTACAAATGGCCTCTTAAAATATCTTGTATAGAATCGTATTCTTTTAGATATATTTAAGGTTAGTTTTTGCGAGCCCACAAAATGAGTTGCAACAAATCTAACCTGTCTCTCACTCATTCCCCCTGGCAATTGATCTGCTATAACCATTATACTACACCTAGTGTTGGGAAATCCAAATTTATCACTAGATAAGCCATTGGATACAAAATATAATAACACATATATACAAACAATGCATACAAAAAATTTCTTCATAATATCACCCCTCTTCACTAAATAGCTATATCTTTAAAACTCGCTTAATGAATTGTAATATTTTTTCTTTACTTCCTATAAAGATATCATAGGACCATATTATACCAAAAAAAATAATTACAGAAGCAGAAATTGTCTTAAAATGTTTTTCTCTTTTCATATCAGGTAGGTTATATATAAAATATGCAGTGTACATACATAAAAAGGGAATTAAGGGTAAGTGGTACCTTGAATGTCCAAAAACCAATGCATGAATTCCAGTAAAATATAAAAATAATAACAAGATAAATATATCAAAATAGGTTCTTTTATAAAATATACGCCAAATAAGAGCAATAAAACCCAAAATAGCTACAAAAACATATGATAATAAAATAAATACTGACAAGAAAATTTGTAAAATTCTATTTTCAAGACCAGGGAAATATCCCTTTTGCATGCCTGCAATAATGGTACGCTCCAACTGCCAAAAATTGGCTATTTTAATTAAACTACGTATTAACGTTAAACCAGGATGGGAGAGTATAAATTCAAAGGCCTTTTTTGTGGCCCATCTCTGCTTTTCTGCCTCATTTAGGCCATGCAACTCTTTTCCATGCCCCCTATACCAAGCAATCTCAGGGGGATTGTCCACCGCAGCCCATGCCCTATGAAGTGGAGTGTGCTCATAATTGCCCATATAAAGATTTAAACCTCCCATGGTATCTACTGCAACAAAATGTCCAAATACCCTGTAATTTCTGATAATCCATGGAGATAAAGTTAAAATCACACTAATAATAAAAAGAATACTTGCTATGATACCATGCTTTCTCCTTGGGAAAACAAAAAAAATAAATATTCCAACAAATGGTATTAAGGGATATAGCACACTCCTTGTTAAACTACTAAGTCCCCATGAAATACCTGCTAAAATAATAAAAAGTATGTAGTTATAATTATTAAATATTTTACAACTATCTACTGATAAAACAAAAAAGCAAATGGATAATAAAAATAAAAATATAAAAAGAGTTTCAGTTAAAATTAAATAATTAAAAATGGTTAATGAAGGATAAAAAAGAAAAATCAAACAGGATAAAATAGCAATATTCTTATCTTTAAAAATTCTTTTTCCAATCCAATAAACTAAATATCCACTAACCAATGAAATGAATATTTGAATCACACGGACCACATTGTAATTATTAGCTCCAAATAATTTATAAGTTAAAAACAAGAACACAGGATACAAAGGAGGGCGAATAGCAGTGAGATGCCCATGTCTCCATCCAAATTCACCACTATTTAAGATACACAGGGCCAATTTATTATATTGTTGTTCATCAACTATGCTTAATGTCTGATGTTGAAAAATAAAGAAAAAAAACAAGCGGTAAAAACAAAACAATAGTAAAAAAAAAATATTCCTTTTAATTTCTTTTTTTAACATAATTCATTCATCTATTATTTTATTGTTATAAGTTCTTCTCATCTATTGCCATGACAAGTAGGAACCACAAAGATAGTTTTATAAAAATCTATTATCCTAAAATGCCATAAATGACCAGCACTGGTATGCATTTGGAGCTAGCTTCTTTTTCTAGATCATCATCTTCTTCTAGCTACCCCATAAACTTCTCATCATAATCACTTATAGAAATTTTCATAGTAACTCCCTAAAATAATTATAAACTCTCATTGTAACTTTATGCCAGTCATGCTCTCTTGCCCATTGTTTAGCCTGAATACCTAGGCTTTTTCTTTTCTCTACATTTAGAGATAATCTTTTAATACCATCTTTTATTTCTTCAAGGTTTGTCCCATCAACCACAATTCCCGTTTTACCGTCCAAGACAGCCTCACTCTGACCTCCCACATTTCCTGCTATGGAAGGTATACCTGCAGCAGCAGCCTCCATAAATACAATGCCGAAACCCTCAATCATAGAGCCAACTTGAATAGAAGGCATAATGTGTATATCAGCGGCACAAAAACTTTTAATCTTTTCCTCTTCTGAAACTCTCCCTAAAAACTTGACCCATTGTTGTAATTCCAATTCATTTACCAAGTCTCTCAATTTTCCTTCTTCCTCTCCAACTCCTCCCACAACATATCCCAAGGGTAAACCCTCTTTTCGGAACTCAGCTAAAACTTTTATGACAGCATCTTGATTTTTTCTTGGCTCCATCCTGGCAATAGTAATTAAAATTATTGTATCCTGGGGGAACCCCCATCTTTTTCGCCATAACAACCTTTCTTTTTCTTCAATTTGATAACAAGAAAACTCAACCCCAGGATGAACTACCTTTATCTTTGATTTATCATAAAAAGAACTTACTATATTTTTTGTTGAATAACTATTAGCAATAATCATGTCAGAGTTTTTAAGAACTGCCTTAGTAAGCATCTTTAGTTGAAAACTTGTATTTGCAACTAGAAATTCTTCTCCATGGGCATAAGTGATAAGTTTCAATTTCCTTCCCCACATTAATTTTAAAGGCAAAATCAATATCCCCTCTGGAACAACCTTTGTTATATGCACAAAAATGGGTCCACTTCTAAACTGTTTTCTAAAAAAATTAAAAATCTTCAAAAAATTCCTAAAATAATTAATATCCATACCCCATGAAGTAATCTTAAAAGGAACACGGAATATAGATTTTATAGAACCATGATCTCCTTTATCAAAAAAAATTTGTTCTTCTAATTTATTTGGAATGTGTGAGGTCAGGACACATGTATCATAGGGCCAATTTTTACCTATTTCATAAAGCCAAAGGTGAGCTCCTCCAATCTTAGGGAAAAAATCCAAGGAAAGAATTATATTTTTAAACTTCTCCATTTCTAAAAACTTTTTTTGATAAATATATTAGAGAATTGGCTAAGATGACAAGATAAAATTGAATTTCAAAACCATTTAAAGTCAAAAATAATGAACAAACCAAAAAACCACATAGGCCAATCAACGTAGCGTCTGATAAATAAAAACAAAAAGAATCTTGTGCAAATATATTTCTACTTTTAAATAAAGCCACTATACAATAAAACATAAATAAAAAATAGGAAATTCCAGCTATAACACCAGATTCAGCAAAAATCTCAATAAAGGTATTATGAGCCACTCTAGGTTTCTTATCTGAAAAATATGGAAAAGCCTGACCAAAAGACGCTATACCTACTCCTGTAAAAGGATGTGATAATAGCATTCTAATTCCTGCCTTCCATGCCTCTATTCTAGTTCTAGCAGATGATTCCTGCTCATAATGCTCTATAGTTTTAGCTCTAGCTTTTAAAACAGGGCCACCTTGCCATATATAGGCTATTATAAAGGCGGGAATAAGCAAAATCCCTATCATCTTTTTAGGGCATCTTAGACCAGAAAAAAGACTTACAAATGCAGCACCAACAAGCCCCCCCCTAGATGCTGTTAAAAAAATAGCATGCCAGGCAAAGGGAATAGCTAACCAAAAACTCCACCTAAGATACCATTTTTTAAAATGCCAACCTAAATAAAAAAGAAAAGGAATACCCACTACAAAAACCATGGCAAAATTATTTTCATCTGAATATAAACCATGTCCTGTAATGTCTTTAGGTCCAGAAAGACGAATAAAAAACTTGCCTGATAGATACTGCATATTTGCCCAATAGGTTAAATATATAACTGCAATAGGGAGGACAAAAGAAAACAATTTAACTTTCTTTTCATCACTTATGCAACATAATCCTATAAAGAAAAAAATAAAAATCTTAATCATATTTAATAATACAGTATAAGGTTCAAAAAAGCGCCATTTATTAATAACATCAACATAAGGTCCCCATAAGTATGATAAAAAAACAAAGACAAAATATACAATTCCCCAAAATACAACTTTATTTTTTACATGTTCAAAATTAATGACACCTCTAGAAATAGAAATCATAAACCCAATAATGGTAGGAATAGCAATCAAATAAAAGGCTCTTAATCCCTGAAAATTCCACCACCAAATGTACTGAGGACCCAATATATCAAATAAATAGCCAATAATTATTCCAAACCAAGGATGGATTAAAGAGTACAAAGCATTTGAAATTAAAAGCAAAAATAAAATAATTTTACCCATATTACTTTTTGTTTAGCCCTTTAGAATATCTGTAATAATGTCATCCTCTAAATATAAGTTATTTAATAAAACTTATATAATCCATTTTTCTTTTCTATTATATATCATCTAGCTTATTTAGTCGTTCTATCTATGTTTTCTATTCAAAATTTAAAAACCTTTTACCAGGTTACACACAAGACTTAAACGTGCTAGGTTAAAAAGCAGAGCCATTGCCTAAAAATAGTCTACACCACAATACTTTCAATGAATCATCTCGTTGAAATTTTCATTTTTTTCTAAATTATTAGATAGTGATTTTTTATAATGACTAAGATTAATATATATATTTTTTAATTTTTTAAAATTTTCTTTGTATCCAAATTTATCAATAGCATAAACCCTATTTGAAATTATAGGATAGTTTTTATCGTCACATCTTATTTGGTCCACACCTTTAGCGAAACTTTTATAATCATTTGAAGCAGCAAGAAAAGAGTAAGGAGCTTCTGATAAAATTTCTTTTAATCCACCTACATTAGAAGCAACTACTGGCAATCCAGCCAATAATCCTTCAACAGCTACTCTTCCAAAGGGTTCATAAGTTGAGGGCACTATTAACACATCTAAGCCAGCAAGGATCTTTCCTATATTATCTTGAAAACCTAAAAATTTCACAAAATCTTGTATTCCTAATTCATCAATCAACTTACAAAGACTATGTTCATTTTTCTTTTCCACATTTAAATCCTTCCCTACTATTACAAATCTATAATCCATTGAAATGTTTAACAATTCTCTAGCCATAAATAAAAAAGTATCATGTCCTTTTTGCTCAGACAAATTTCCAACAATACCTACTAAAAATTTGTTATCCCATTTCCATTTTTGTCTTACCATGTTTCGCAATTGAGGCATATAATAGTCATCAGGATCAAAAAAATTATAAATTACTTCGGTTTTTACATAACTCGGAAAGTCTGGATTTTTTCTTAAAAAAAGCTCCTTCATAAAAAAACTATTAAACACAATCACCGAAGGTAATATTTTCATATAATAACTAATACTTTCTTTTTCCACTGAAAATCTAATATGGCAAACTGTTGGCTTTTTTAAAATCTTTGCAGAAAAAGATACAGCACGATAACAAAACAAATCATTAGCATGAATAACATCAGGTGAATATTTACAAATCTTAACAATATATTGAATAATTTTCCAAATAAAATTAACTAAATAAGGCCTATTTGATACATGATGACTTAAAATTTCATATTTAATATTATTTTCTACCAGAAACTCACTTAATTTCCCATGAGCAGGGGTAAAAACAATTGGCTCGTCGCCACTTTTTTTTAACAATTTAACCATTTTTAATAGACTTCTGTTTCCTCCTCCCACATGCTCAGAATTTGCAATAAACACAATCTTCATATTACTTATTTAAAACCTCCTTATACAATTTAGCATACTCATTAATAAATTTTTCTTTGGAAAAGAATTTTTGGGCCACATATCTAGTACGAGATGCAAAGTGATCCCAATAATTTTCTACTATCCTTATACTTTCAACAAGATTATTATCGTCATAGGATAATCCTGCCCTATATTTATTAATTAAATCTCTTATACCCACTCCCGGTCCCACTATTACTGGTCGTCCACAAGCTAATGCTTCCATAATAGAGGTAGGACATGATTTTCCGCCATCCTTTTTAAAAGGAGCTATCACTACATGGCACTTACTATACAATTCTCTCATGTCTTTTATTTTTTCATGAATCAATTGAATATTTCTCAAACCCCGATTTTTTACTTCTTCTTTAATTTTAAAAAAAGAATCTCCCCAAGGACGCCATAAGAATACAAATCTTACTTCAGTCAACCTTTGAGCTGCGTCCAGGAGATCAAAAACCCCCCTTGTTTCCAATTCCTTAATTGTTGGAGGTGAAGAGGCAAATAAGACAGTGAAATCCTTTCTTGGCTTTTCACTAGGAACATCCAGAAACTGCTTTAGATCTATCCCAGGATAAATGACTTTAACCTTCTCCTGTCCTAATCCCTTTTTTATTAGTGACCTCTGCTGGTTCTCACTATCAACAACAATAAAAGAAAACCTTTTATAGTATTGAAATGGTAATGTGGCCTCACCTGTTACACTAGTCAAAATAGAATTTTTAGAAATACTGGAAATATAAATCCAATTATCTAATCTATCATAAATATGGTTTATTCTATGCATTCTAGATGTTATTAAAACAAACAGTTTTGCCAAGTAGTACCATTTATTTGAAAATCCAATAATTTTATTCCTAATATCAAGCTTGAAACTTTGTAAATCACTAATGCCCACTACTGTACCTTTAAAATGGCCAGCTAATGTAAATAATTCCTTGCTGATACCTTCCATATCAGGCTCTAACCATCCTGTATAATATACTACTGACATTGGCATACAGCAATCCATTCTAAGTTTCTATTTTTAAAGTTAAATTCTATAAACTTTAAAATCTGATAAGTTAATTTAGGAATTTTAGGACCTAAATATATCTGTATTTTTGAAAGAATATTATAATAGGGATAAACAGGTATCATTTTATTTATACCAAAACCTTCCTCCTGCATTTCATTGACAAATTCTTTTTTAGTAAAAAGTTTATCATAAACCGGATAATTATCCTCCCCTTCTTTTGTTCGCAAAGGTAGAGAAATATCTTTATTTACTACATCAAAAATAAATAGTCCTTTCTCCTTCAAATGCTTTCTCACTACTCTATATATTTTTGTCCTATCATCCCTTTTAAAATGCCTTATAAATCTAAAAGTGTACACCAAATCAAATTTTTCCTTCAGATCCATGGCAAAAATGTCTTCTTTTCTTAAGCTCCATTTTCCTTTTTTATCTATCTTTGATAATCTCCTTTGAGCAATATTCAACATCTCTTCACTAGCATCCACAGCTATGCCCTTTTCAAACATTGATAAATTTATATCAGCGGTTAACCTACCAGGTCCACAAGCCAACTCCAATATAGTACTAATATTATCAGATATTATATAAGAATTAATAACAGTTATTTGTTTTTCATGAAGAATTCGCCCTAAAGGAAAAGAAAATCTTTTTTCTAAATATTTTTCAGCACATTCTTTGTCCTGATAATATTCCTTTAACTCATTACTTCTTTTTATAGCCATTTTTCATCCTTCTTTATAGACTTTATTAAAAAAATTTTAACTTTATTAGATTTGTTGTTATAAGCAAAATATTCACTAACAAATAAATCCATAAGCAACGAACAATGATAGATAAGTCCACTTATTCATTCTGTGAAAGATCTTTAAGACTACTAAGGCATCAATTTTAGTTATGTAATTGCTTCTACTCTTCATTTGAAAACCATCTGTCCTTTATTAAAGGCCTTATAAAAAATTTGTGACAACTTTTAAATTCCTACTTATAATTTAACAATATAGCCCATTTTGTTAGAATTACGTTTTATAACGGTAGTTTTTTCCCTATGAGCTTTATTTTGTAAAATAGCTTGGAACTTTCTCTCAGTAAGTAAACCGCCCCATTTTTCATGCCACATATGGCAATAAAAATTCTGATGATCAGATAGCACCTTTTCGTGTAAACCAAGTTTCAAAAAACGTACATAGAGATCGTCATCTTCTGCACCCCAAATTTTGTAAAATTCATCGTATCCTCCTATCAATTCAAAATAAACCTTATAAGTTATTAAAGGACCATAGGATGGTTGTGCATTCCATCTTTTAATACCAATATCTTTTACCCTGTTGATATCAGCCCCCTGTCTTTTTAAATAAAGATTATAAAAGTGGCTATTTTCTTCTTCTGGAAGGTCTAAACAAAATGAATAAATGACTGCACAGGGATCATCTTTTAAAATTTTTATAGAGGATTGAAAAAAGGTGGGAGAAAAAATGATGTCTACATCAGAAATTGCAACTATTGGTGAAAAGACATTTCTCAGGCCAATATTTAATGCATGTGCTTTGCTCCACTCATGGTCAATATTAATGTAGAGATATTTAAAACCATAAGAATTGACAATTGTTAAATACTCGCTTATGTATTTAGTGGTACTGCCATAATCAATAACTAAACACTCTATTTTTCCTACATCATATTTCTGTTTTTTTATACTATCAAGTGAGTGATATAGTCTAAAAGGTTCTACATTTCTAATAGGTATTATAACTCCTATATTATAATTACTGTATTTAAAATTGATTCTGGAACGAAAATATAACCTACGAAATGGCGCTAAAAAATAGTTTATCAAACCTCCTCTTCTCTGAATTACATGTTCTAAACGCCAGGGTAAAAATTTTTTTTCAAAAAACCATCTGGTTTTAACCTTTTCTAGTAGGTTATTAGATTGACTAGAAAAATCCCTCTGACCTTTTGTTTGGGTTTGAATAGTGTTCAGTCTAACAGGTTTTATTGTAACACGTGAAATTTCTAAAAAGTCTAAGACATAAAAAAAGCTTTCAGGAGAATTTAGGACACTAATATCAAATACTTTAAAATTTTGGGGATAAGATAGTTGTAATTCAGATGCGTTAGAATAATACTCCTCCCAATATAAAGATAAAGCCTCCTCTTTTGCTTTAACATTATATTTAGGAAAACATCGATCCCATATATAATCTTTGCGCCAAAATCTACCATCATGCTCTATCCAATGATTTCTGCCTTCTGTTTTTTTTAAATAAGAACTAACGGTATCTTTTTTCTTACGTTTTAAACAAATAAATTTAGTTTTTGGAAAAACAGAAAGAACTTTTTCTACATATGGCAACCAATAAAATCCAATATCTCCCACATACTGCTTATCTGTATCATTTAAAAATTTTCTAATTTTTTGAATAGCTATATCCGATTGGCCGTACCAGGGCAACATAAAACCTTTATGAACAAAAAAAGAAGAAGGTATTTGATTTAATATATTACACAAAGAAACAGTGCCACATCTTCCTGTTCCCAGACCAATAATAAGTTTCTTTTTATTCATAAAACCATCCGTCTTTTTAAGAATGGAACTGTTCAAAATTCTATTATTTAAATAACTTATTTAAGATATATTTATATCCACAATAACTTAAAAATTAAAAATAATCTTTATCTTTTGGACGATCTCCTTTCTAATAATAGGGAACAAAATAGATATAAAAGACAAATAAACCACAAGTCCCAAGAGAGAAGAAGAAATTAAAACAGTAAAAAATTTAAGTTCAATAACAAGTAATATTTTTTTTACAGTTAAGACTACTAAATATGAGCACAAAGAAGAAATAAATATAGGTAATAACAACAAGAAAAATCTAAAAGGATTAACCTTTAACAAATAAAAAAAAGTTAAAAACAAAACTACAAAAGAAGGAAGCACTGAAAGCAACATTCCAAAAGCCACACCTAAAAGACCATAAAAATGGCCTAACAAACCAACAACTATAATAGTGAAAATTAAGACTATTAAAGATATTTTATAAGGTATATCTGGCCTATTTTTACAATAAAAAATATAACCTGTTGGCTGATCTAACAACTTCAATGCAGCACAAATACATAAAATTTGTAGAGGAATAACAATGGGTAACCATTGATTTCCCCAAAAAAGAGGAACAACAATATCAGAAGTGCCAGCCAAAATAAATAATATTGGATAGCAAATTAGACAGACATATTTGACTGCATTGACATAGTTATTGAAAAGTTTTTCATTATCATCTTGAACCTCTGAAAATGTAGGAAATAAAACTTCTCCTACTGGCCTAGAAATACGATCTAACACTAAGTGTGGCAAACGATAGGCAAATTCATAAAGGCCAAGTTGATAACTGCCTAACAATCGCCCTACCAAAAAATAATCCACATTTTGTTTAAGATAATTGGTAATTCCAAAAAGCCAGGAATAAAAACCAAAGCGAAAGAGATATCGAAAAGAATCTTTATGAAAGGCAAATTTAGGAAACCAACGCCCCATAGAAAACCACAAAACCAGATTATAAAATAAGGTATTTACTATCATCCCGATGACTAAAGCCCAATAAGTAAGCCCAGTAAAGGCCACCAAAATAATAGCCGTCGTAGATTCAAGTAAAATGGCAATACCACGAATTATATTAATTTTTTTAAATTGTAAATGCTTGCTCGCCAAAGTTTGGGGGATTAAACCGAGAATCTGAAGAAGAGGGATAAAGGAAATAATCTGAACAACCGGCTCAACCCGAGGCTCTTTCCAAAAATACGCGGCTAGAGGCGCAGAAAGAAATATTGCCAGAAATATTATAAATCTCACTGTACAGGAAAGCCAAAAAGCCGTACTCAAATCATCTTCCGAAATCTCCTTTTTTACAATAATCCCGGACCCAAAACCCAAAGAGAGGGCAGTTATCAAAAATTCTTGATACAGCAGGGCCATGCCAAAGAGACCGAAGTCAGAAGGCCTTAGCGCCCGGGCAAGATATATGCTCGCCCCTAGGCGGACTAGGGTTTGCCATCCTCCACCTACAATCTGCCATAAAGCACTGCGTCCAGCCCGTTGGGCTAATGTTTGGTCTGACATTATTTCTTTTTTACTTTCTTACTACCATAAGGATATGCAAATTTTGTTATATTAATTCCGCGAGTTCTAATGCAAGGAATATTCCTATTTAGTTAAATAGTTAAATTGTTAAATAGTTATTTTTAGTTAAATTGTTAAATTGTTAAATAGTTAAATGGGAAGAAGGTAATACAAATTAATTTAGTCAACCATTCAACTATTCCACCATTCTACCATTCAACCATTCCACCATTTAACCATTCCACCATTCAACTATTCAACCATTCCACTATTCCACTATTTAACTACTTAATTTAGATTTATCTCTTAGATACCTAATATAGCCATTTAACATCTTCAAAAGCGTATAACATTCATTTCTTAGGTATTTAAAATCTTGAAACGTTAAATAACCCTCATCTAATGCAACAGTCAAATGATCTATCATCTCATAGATAGAACCCCTTGCCTGTCTACAAAATTGCATATTTTCTTTATAATGAAACCTACCATAACCTTCAGGGATATTTGCCGTTATGGACCTAGATGCCCTAATCATTTGATCTGCCAGCCTATATTTCTCCTCTATGGGTGGGTCTTTTACCTTATCTGAGATTTTAATCCTAAATTTTCTGGCTTCTTGCCAGATCTGCAAATCCTCAAAGGAAAAACTACCAATATCCTTACCTCTATTCCACCATTCAACTATTCCACCATTTCACTATTTAACCAATAACCAGCTCCATCCCCTTCTCATATATCCTGCTATTTCCTGCAACCTTTAACTCCAAAGGATCATAAAATAGTATCTCTTTTTCTGCCCATTTTTCTATCACCGGGAGATAGTGTCTCTTTTTCTTAGATAATTCAAAACAACCATTATATAAAATTTCCTTGGAAATCTCTTCAAATAAGACTATTTCTGTATCTTTAAATCCACCCCTTACCATAAAATCCACTATCTCTGTATAGGCAAGCCATTGCTCTTGTTTTAAAAACTCCTTTATGTCTTTATTTTTTTTCTTATGAGAGATAATTTTTAAGATATCAGATACGCAGCCCCCATAGTAATCCCAGACCAAGTCCATTTCCTGGTCGCTAAAACCTTGAGCAATTAGCCACTCCTTAATTTTATCTCTATTTAAATGATCTACTTTTTTAAATTGGGAAGTTTTCTTTAGTTTTGCATCACTATAAATTTTTTCTATAAATATTGTATTTGATGTTAGGACCAAGACATGACACAGATGGGTCTCTTTGGTTAGTCTTACACAAAAATTTAAAAATTCCTTTAAGAGTTCTCTGTTGCTATTTATATATATCTCATTTAACTTCTGTATCTCATCTATTATTAAAATACACCTCTTATCCCTAGACTCCTGTTCTATTGATTTCATCAATTCTTCAAATAGATCCCTTTCTTTATTTTTGACCTCTGATAACACCTTCCTCTGGATACTAAAAAATTTTAGAGAAAACTTCTTGTCTGTCTCAACGCTCTTTTTATAAATGTCATCTGGGGTTATAAATGAATATAAAAAACTATCATATGATGATATTAACTTACCCCTTAAATTTAAATACTTAACCCAATATTTATCATCATTTAAGAGTTTGTTCTCAACAACATACTCCATTACTGTGGTCTTGCCACTGCTCTTTGGGCCATATACAAATAATATCCTTTGAGGCGCTTCCAAGAACCAATCTGTGAAAAACTCTATTTCCTCTTCTCTGTCTATGAATGGAACTCCTCTATATGTCCTTATTTGCATAATAATCACCATGTTTTTTTAGTTAAATAGTTATTTTTAGTTAAATTGTTAAATTGTTAAATAGTTAAATGGGATTAGTGAAATAGTTATTTATTAGTTAAATTGTTAAATGGGAAGAAGGTAATACAAGTTAATTTAGTCCACAATTCCACTATTTAACCATTTCACTATTCAACTATTCAACCATTCCACCATTCAACCAATAACCAGTTCCATCCCCTTCTCATATATCCTGCTATTTCCTGTAACTTTTAACTCCAAAGGGTCATAGAATAGTATCTCTTTTTCTGCCCATTTTTCTAAAAAAATTTTCTCATCCCTACTAATGTCATCCAAAGGATAATAGCCTTGATCTATTATTCGCTTGGCTATTTTTTTAAATAATTCCCTATCCTTTTTTTCAAAATCTGTTAAATAATCCACTATCTCTGTATAGGCAAGCCATTGCTCCCTTTTTAAATATTCTTGCAAATTAAAATCCCTATTTTTTTTATATAGCCTTAACATTTTAAGTATCCTGGATAGATTTCCTCCAAGATAGTCCCATATAAGTTCTATATCCTTATTCTTTAACCCCTCTATATTTAACCAGGTTTTTATCTGATTCTTATCTAAGTGATCTATTTTCTTGAAATCAGATGTTTCCTTTAATTTTGCATCACTATAGATCCTTTCTATAAATATTGTATTTGAAGTTAGGATCAGGACATGACACAGATGGGTCTCTTTGGTTAGTCTTACACAAAAATTTAAAAATTCCTTTAAGAGTTCCCTGTTGCTACTTATATATATCTCATTTAATTTCTGGATCTCATCTATTATTAAAATACACCTCTTATCCCTAGACTCCTCTTCTATTGATTTCATCAATTCTTCAAATAAATCCCTTTCTTTATTTTTGACCTCTGATAACACCTTTCTCTGGATACTAAAAAACTTTAGAGAAAACTTCCTGTCTGTCTCAACGCTCTTCTTATAAATATCATCTGGAGTGATAAAAGAATACAAAAAACTATCATATGATGATATTAATTTACCCCTTAAATTTAAGTACTTAACCCAATATTTATCATCATTTAAGAGTTTGTTTTCAACAACATACTCCATTACTGTGGTCTTGCCACTGCTCTTTGGGCCATATACAAATAATATCCTCTGAGGTGCTTCCAAAAACCAATCTTGGAAAAACTCTATTTCCTCTTCCCTATCTATAAATGGCACTCCTCTATAGGTCCTTATTTGCATGACAATCACCATGTTTTTTTAGTTAAATTGTTAAATAGTTAAATGGGAAGAAGGTAATACAAGTTAATTTAGTCCACAATTCCACTATTTAACCATTCCACCATTTCACCATTCAACTATTAGATTTTGATCTATCCTTTAGATACCTAATATAGCCATTTAACATCTTCAAGAGTGTATAACATTCATTTCTTAGGTATTCAAAATCATGAAACGTTATATAACCCTCATCTAATGCAACAGTCAAATGATCTATCATCTCATAGATAGACCCCCTTGTCTGTCTACAAAATTGCATATTTTTTTATAATGAAACCTGCCATAACCTTCTGCAATATTAGCTGTTATGAACTTAGATGCCCTAATCATTTGATCGCTTAACCTATATTTCTCCTCTATGGGTAAGTCTTTTACCTTATCTGAAATTTTAATCCTAAACTTTATGGCCTCTTGCCAGATCTGCAAATCTTCAAAGGAAAAACCACCCATATCTTTACCTCTATTCCACCATCAACCATTCAACTATTTAACTAAATCAGCCATTCCCCATAGACACCCAATTGCCCTTGCTACAAAATATACACTATAGAACCTTATGGCGTGGAAAAATCTTATATTTCCAGACAATCTATATAACCTAAAAGAATATATAAAAATAGGAATAAAAAGAAGTGGCAAGCTAAAGGCCAGTAAGTGGATGTTGCTCATAAAAAGCCCAACTAGAGCTAAAACAAAGAAAAAAACAATCCAAAGGGGTGTTATTATACTGGGAAGTTCTTTTAAAGTAATCCTTCGTCCCTTAATGGATTTTATATTACCCTTTGCACGCCATATCTCTTTTTTAAAGAGTTCCTTAAAATTTTTATCTTCTCCAAGATGAATAAAGTTGGCCTTGGATGTACAATATATCTTCCCCAATCTATTTATCCTATCACAAAAATAATAATCTTCACATGTAATAATGTCTTCTGGAAAGCCTCCACACTCAAAAAAGTCCTCTTTTTTTAAAAAAAGATTCCATCCACCTGTAAAATCAATATATTTATCTGATTTTGTCTTATTTAGACAAACCCTTATCTTTTCTATGAATGTAGGATTATTGCTTACAATTTGTGGTGCGCAAACCATTGCACACCTTCTATCACTTAGTTCTTTTAGCATCACATTTAACCAGTTCGAAGATATGAAAACATCTGCATCTAAAAATGCAAAAAATTTCCCTTGGGCCATTTGGGCCCCTCTATTCCTTAAGAATGAGATGGTTTTATTTTCATCTTCATATAATATTTTGATCAGAAATGGATAATTAGAGGGTTTTAAGTTTAAAATTTTATTTTGAGTTATAATTATTACTTCTATTTTATTTAAATCAAAATCTTGTTTTGAAATACCATCCAAAGTCTTGATTAATAACTCCTCCCTCCCCTTGTGGGGGATAATGAAAGATACTAATATTTCTCTATTCAATCAACTAACCTCCTACTTCCCTTACTTAACATTAGTGAAATAGTTATTTTAGTTAAATTGTTAAATAGTGAAATAGTTAAATGGGGTTAGTGAAATAGTAACATGGTTAAATAGGAAAATAGTTAAATTGTTAAATGGGAAGAAGGTAATACAAGTTAATTTAGTCCACAATTCCACTATTTAACCATTCTACCATTCAACTATTCCACCATCCAACTATTCAACCATTCCACTATTCCACTATTTAACTACTTAATTTAGATTTATCTCTTAGATACCTAATATAGCCATTTAACATCTTCAAGAGCGTATAACATTCATTTTTTAAGTATTCAAAATCATAAAACGTCATATAACCCTCAACTAAACCAACAGTCAAATGGTCTCTCATCTCATAGATAGAACCCCTTGTCTGTCTACAAAATTGCATATTTTTTTATAATGAAACCTGCCATAACCTTCTGCAATATTAGCTGTTATGAACTTAGATGCCCTAATCATTTGATCGCTTAACCTATATTTCTCCTCTATGGGTAAGTCTTTTACCTTATCTGAAATTTTAATCCTAAACTTTATGGCCTCTTGCCAGATCTGCAAATCCTCAAAGGAAAAACTACCCATATCCTTACCTCTATTCCACTATTCCACCATTTAACTATTTAACCATTCCACTATTCCACTATTTCACTATTCCACTATTCCACTATTCCACCATTCAACCACTCAACTATTTAACTATGAAAAACATTCTAAACAAAAAATAATAAATTTGTAGACAATAAAATAGCTCAAGAAAAAGACTAATAAATTCATCTTCTTCTTGAGCTACTGGTAAAAATAAAAAGATTATAACAAACAACTTTTAGTTTTAAGAACTAGTATTACCTTTAACTTCTTTATTTAACAAACTTTCTACGGCCATACCCTAACAAACCAACAAATCCACTCCCTAAAAGCAAAAGAGTTGTAGGTTCTGGTACAGGGGCTCCTGGCCCAGAATCAATATAAGCCCAAGACTGTACTGAATCATCACCAGTGTTTCCTGCATAAATAGCAAGATCTAAAGTTGTTCCCGTATAATTTGTAAGATCATAAGTAAATAATTTCCATCCTGTTGAATCTAAGCCTGAACCAGTATCTATATCTTTAGCGTTAATAGAGAGCATAGGTGTTCCATTTACCTGGATTTCAAATCCTGGCTCATCCCATCCAGAATAGTCCCAAGTATAATAATTATACCACAACTCCAAGGAATTCATACCAGATACATCTACAGTTTGAGAAATAAAATTATTTGTGTATCCTTGCGTTCCATAATCCCCAGTAAAGTCATTTATGTCATCCCCATTAAAATCAACCGTACCTATCCATGCAGCATAATTCCCTTCATGGACAATAGATGATTGCACACCTGCTTGTCCGCCAGATGTCCAACCTGAAAGATCCCCTGTTTCAAAACCACTATTAATAATCATTGATATTGCACTATTCGAACTACCAAGGACAAAAATTATAACACAAAAAAATAATAATAACCTTTTCATGGTACAGCCCTCCTTTAGAAATTTATCTATAAGTTTGTTTTATGCAAAAATAGTACCAGTCTATGTCTAAATCAAACTTTTATATCTCTTCACATTTATAAGTCTTTCTAGATCATTCTTATTCTCTAACCTCCCCTACTCATACATCTTAAGGAAGTTTTTAAATAAAAAAATCCATAAGAACAAACCATGAAGTTTCAAATTTATAATATATAAAAAAGCTCAAAAAAAGAGGAATAACTCACTCTTTTTTTGAGCCAAAGAATAAAAATTAACTTTTCTTGATTAGAAAATAATTAGCCTAAGTTTTTTCTCTTATTTTTAGAAAACATCCGCCAAGTAATCCAGAACCCAAAAAAAGCACTGTACATAGCTCAGGTACTGGCTGAGGCACAACATTACCATTTCTAACCTGAAACATCATTTCCCCTGGATTAGAATCTAAATCCAAAAGTAAAGAAAAAGCACACATAAAAATTAATAGTCAATCTACCAAAATCTTCATTAAACTTACACTTAAATTTAAATTCTCTAGAAATATGTCCAGAGATGACCCTCTATACTTCTTAATCCTTCTTTAGTTATAAATTGGGGAAATACTCAACATAAAGAGGCTATTAATACCCATTGCACCTCAATCATTTATCAACCACAATTCACAAACTGTTGACGTCCATATCCCAATAAACCAACAAATCCTACACCTAAAAGCAACATAGTAGAAGGCTCAGGCACGGGGGTACAGCAATTTGCCGCAAGATTAATTTCATTAAATAATAGGTCATGATCTGCATTACCCCATTCTAAAGTCATGGTTGTAATCCAAACTTGTCCTTGTCCGTAGTGGTATCTTGCGTATATGGGATTCCCCAAATCATCCGTTATCAATATATCTGCATTTCCTGGAAGATGAGTAAGATATCCATGGGCTGTTGAGCCCCAATTATCTATACTCGCATCTGTTACATTATTAAATAAGGGATCACCAGCAAACATAGGATTTATATTACCTGTGTTGGTTGCTCTATGTGTTCCATCAACGCCACCAGGTCCAATATCAGTATAATCTCCAGACCAATCTGCATAATGGATCAATGCCAACCCACCATTATCAACATAATTTTCAACTCTGTTCATATCTATATAGGTATCAAAATTATGGGTATCTTCAGCGGATCCAACCAAATAAAGAAAACAATAACTAGATAAATCCCATGTATTAAACTGGGAATGAGTTATCTTATCAAAAGACACCCCACTTTGACTTAAGGCTTCATACGGTTGAATAGTTAATCCATTATAGGACCATATATCATTTGTCTGAACTAACAAGGCCGTTGCACTTGCCTTCCCTGCCATACAAAAAAATAATATTATTCCACATAAAAATATTAATACTTTCTTCATGACTTATCCCCTCCTTAATAATAAAGGAATACTTTCCTAAAAAATGAGAAAGCAATAATTATACCAATCTAAAATGAAAAATTTTTCAATTATCTATGGTGGGATATATCCATGAAAATCAGCTTTTTTATATATTGTCGATAATTAGTTATTAGATTTAAAAACTTTTTTTAGAACAGAATAATTTAGTTATAGGAACTAAAATTTATATAAATTATAAGTAATACTTTTTAATTAACTAGTTAGCTATTATCTAATTTAGATACAAAATAAAACTTCTGCCAGGACGCAACTTTTTTTACAACTATATAAATTTATCCTAAATAAGAGAATTAAATTCTCTCTAACTTATTTAGTGATTTATAGATCAATATACTTTCTAATCCTTGGTCCTAATAAAGTCGTGGCTTTTAGAGGAAGCTTACTCCACAAATTAATTATTATATCCTTTTTTAAAGGAAATTTCTTTTTGTTCAAAGTATTCTTAGATATAATATACCAAAAGATCTCTTTTACTTCTGCTCCCCACTGCTTTTTAAATCTATATGTACCCTCACCAGGAGTAGACCTACCAAAATCAAAAAATTTATAACCATGTTCACAGCCATATTTAAGCATCTCCCAATATAACAACATATTGGGACTGAGTCTGCTATATTCCCTTAAAGAGGATGCCCATGGGTTATAAAGGGTATCCTTAAACCCTACCACTAAGCTTGCAGCCATTGGAATACGGTCCTTGTACACTATGAAAATTTTTGCACTATGCAAAAAATTTCTTACAGTATTTTTTATTAAATTGATACTATGCACAGGAGACCCTAACAACCTCATATTTATTGTAAAAACCTTGTAGAAGTCATTGCTTAATTCTTCCCCCCCAATCTTAACTTCTAACCCTTCTTTAATAGGTCTCCTAATTTGACTCCTGAGCTTTGACTTAAAAGATTTAAATAATTCATCAGAGGAAGAGGGTAATTTTAATATTAATCTAACCTTATCCTTTTTTTCGTAAACATGAGAAAAACTCCCTTTATTCACAAAATCAATAGAATCTAAAGGATATTCTTGTCTTAAACAAACTTGTGAGATCCTTTCCCTCTTTGCCCACTCAATCGCGTGATTTATTAAAAGGATTTCTATATCTTTATCTTTGGCCAAAATTCCTCCTAGATCAAAAAAAGGAATGGATATGAACTTTTTTTTCACTCCATATGTATTTATTTTTATAATTGGTAAAATTCCACAGGGTTCCGTACTATTAGGCATTGCAACAAAATAATATCCTCTATGTCCATAGGTATTATGGATCACTCTCTCCCATTCAACCAACTGATACACATTAGATTTAGGGTGGGATAATACAAATTGATTCCAAATTTGTCTGTGTTCCTCCTTAGCAAAAATAATCTTTATATCCTTCATAAAAACCTGCCCAACCTTTTTTAGAATAATATGCAGGACCAAGAATAAATACCAATAAATCCCGTTCCAAAATTTAAAAAAACTTGAAACTATATCGTCTTAGTCTTCCATGTAATACTAGACCTATAACAATCCCAATTACATTAAGTAACACATCCTCTAAAGAGGCATATCT
>JALWFY010000039.1 GCA_027013815.1 Desulfohalobiaceae bacterium
GATTCGTATATATTTTTTTTCAAGATAAGGATCTTCTATTCCTATTATCCAAGGAGAATTGGGTTTTGCCCCTATGGCCCTAATATCTCCTCCAGCATCAATTATTGCATGTCTTATTTTATAACTTTTTATTACTTCTGCTGCCATATCTACTATATATCCCTTTGCAATACCATCTAATGTTATCTTAGAGTCCGCAGAAAGAGTTATTTTTTGGGGATCAACATGTAAATTGTTCCATCCAATAGAAGGGAGAATCTCGTTTATTATTTTGGGACTAGGAAAATGACCGTGGAATTCTATTTCATATTTAATAGTTTCAAGTAATGGTAGAATTGTCACATCAAATTTTCCTGATGTAAACTTTGATATATATTTGGCACGGTTCAATACAGTCAAGATATGAGGGGAGAACTCTGTTAATTTTTTGTTTTTATTTAGCCATCCTATTTGGGCATTGTCATCAAATCTATTAAACACATTGATTAATTCTTTTATTTTTTTAAAGGCCATTTCTTGGGCTTCTTGGGCCTTTTGCCAGGAAGGGTCATAAATTATTATGGTGACATAAGTGCTCATAAAAGGAAGGGTGCGGGAGAATTTTTTTATATTGGGGCTGGTTTTAGAAAAAGCGGGTTGTATAAAAAAATTTGGCAATAACGTAGATGCAGACAATATTCCCATAAATTTAAGACAATTCCTTCTAGTGTATTTTTTTTGAGAGTCCATATCCTTAACCTCTTTTTTTGTTTTTAAATTTTTGCCAACGGTACTTTAATATAGAGTTTTCTGTCAAGGGATAAACCTATGCCTTATGGGTTTAGTAAGTGTAGAAATTATGATGTCTTTACAATTTTTATCTAAGCATGATTTTTATATTTAAACTTTTCTATTGTATATTTTTGTGTTCTTTCTTATAGTTTTCCTCAGTTTTACGAATTATAATATATTGACAAATTAGGTCAATAACCAGGAAATTTTAGGAATAATCAACATCATATTACACTTAATATTTTTTGGGAGATTTAATTATGCAACAAGATATAGGTGTTAAAAGAAGTATAGAAGAGATAAATCAAAAAATCAAACAGGGAAAGGCGGTTGTTGTTACAGCAGAGGAGATGGTAGATATTGTCAAGGAAGATGGTGTAAAAGGTGCATTTAAAAAAGTAGATGTTGTTACAACAGGGACCTTTGGAGTAATGTGTTCTTCTGGTGCCTTTATTAATTTTGGGCATACAAGACCTAAGATCAAGGCGTCAAAGGTGTGGTTTAACGATGTTGAGGCTTATGCTGGGGTTGCAGCTGTTGATTGTTATCTTGGGGCTACACAGGTACAAGAGGACGATCCCTTGAACAAGGTCCATCCAGGTAGGTTTAAATATGGCGGGGGCCATGTTATAGAAGACCTAATTGCAGGGAGACAGGTTAGATTTAGGGCAAAGGCTTATGGCACAGATTGTTATCCATCAAAAGAGTATGAATCCATAATTACTATAAATGACCTTAGAGACGCATTTTTATATAACCCACGAAATGCATATCAAAATTATAATTGTGCTGTAAATCTCTCCAAAAAGACCATATATACGTATATGGGGGTACTTCGTCCCAATCTTGGAAATGCCACTTATTCTACTTCAGGACAATTGAGTCCTCTGTTAAATGATCCATTTTATTGGACCATTGGAGTGGGGACCAAGATATTTTTAGGTGGTAGCATTGGAGTTGTTACATGGAGAGGTACTCAACACAATCCAGATGTGCTCAGGGGAGAAAATGGAATAGTAAAAGAAGGCGCAGGCACAATAGCTGTTACAGGTGATATGAAACAGATGTCTTCCCGTTATATAAGGGGGGTGTCCATGCTTGGGTATGGGTGTTCTATGATGGTGGGTATTGGTATTCCAATACCAATAATAAATGAAGAAATGGCATATTTTACTGGACAATCAGACGCAGATATATTTTGTCAGGTGGTGGATTATGGCATTGATTATCCAAATGCAATAGACCGTTCTTTAGGTGAAGTGAGTTATCAGGAACTAAAATCAGGTAAGATCAAGATCATGGGAAAAGAAGTTCCTACTTCTCCACTGTCCAGTTATTTTATGGCCAAGGAGATTGCGGGCAACTTAAAGGATTGGATATTGAGGCATAAGTTTACCTTAGGTGTTCCCCAAGTCTATTTCCCAACAGTGGAATTTAAAGGTGTTGTAGAGTAATGTTTGTGGACAGATTTTATAGGGATCTTTCCAGTTCTAATAGGTGGGATACATATAGGGTCAAGGTTGAGACCTCTGATTTATATATACGTACAAAGGGCGATTATTCTAAGTTTATAAAAAAGAAATTGATCAGGCTCAGAAAGGAGGTGGAGGCAGAAATAAAGAGACGTCCTGAATTTTTGACTTCTTTTGATCCATTGGAGATAAAGACAAAAGGGCTTCCTGGGGTAGTAAAGAGAATGTATGAGGCCTCAAAAAAGGCACAGGTGGGTCCAATGGCTGCTGTTGCAGGTGCAATAGCACAGTGTGTAGGTGAGGTATTAGAGAAAAAGAGTAAAGAGGTAGTTGTGGAAAATGGAGGAGATGTATATGTTTCAGTTATAGAGCCAATTAAGATGACAATATTTGCTGGAGAGTCCCCTTTTTCAGGTAAAATTGGGATAAAAATAGATCCCTCTATGTGTCCCTTAGGAATATGTACGTCATCAGGCACTGTGGGACATTCATTTAGCTTTGGTAGGGCAGATGGATTTACAGTGGTTTCAAAAGATGCAGCCCTATCAGATGCAGTGGCCACTGGTGGGGCAAATAAAATAAAGTCATCTCAAGATATTGAAACAGCCCTTGAATATGCTATGGGGATTTATGGAATAATAGGTGTAATAGCAATATATAGAGATGTTATTGGGATAAAAGGCAATATTGAATTATGTGAAATAAGTTAAAAAATATAGAGAGATGAACTTATGACAAATAAAAATATTAAAAAAAACGTATTGTTGATTTTTTCAAAGGAAGTTATGTATAAACCTATTATTTACAGGTTGGCTGCGGATTTTAAAATAATCTTTAATGTGTTAGAGGCCAAGATATTTCCAAGGCAGGAGGGTAGGCTCATATTACAACTTGAAGGTACACAAGTGCAGATAAAACAGGCATTGGAGTATTTGAAAAAAGAGGGTGTAAAGATTGAAATACTTGCAGAAAAGATAAAAAGAGATGAAAATTCTTGTGTACATTGTGGGGCATGTCTCGCAGTTTGCAGGTCTGATGCCTTGTATTTGGACAAAGAGACATCAAAGGTGGTCTTTTGTGCAGAAAAATGTGTTGCCTGTGGATTATGTGAGTTGGTATGTCCAGTAAAGGCAGTTATGACTGCATCCATTGAGATGGAAGTATAATTTTTAATAGGGGGGGAGGTATGGGAGAGAGTTTTATTGAATTTATAGACCCAGAGCAAGTAAGGTCTTCTGTTGATAGGACATTGAATAAAAAATCCTGCTTTAGGGCAGAGTTTAGGATCCCTATACTTGAAGAAGTGGACATACCTACTGTGAAAGTGAATATTTTGAATAAAGAATTTAATGTGTCAAATATATCTTCTTCTGGATTTCAAGTATTAACAGATGATGATAGCATGTTTAAACAAGGAGAAAAAAGGGATTTTGAATTCTTTTTTGATGGTAAATCCATTAAAGGTATGGCATGTGTGAAATATATTGAAAAGTATGATCTAAACTTATATGCAGTGGGGATGGAGATTATTTCTTTTTTGGAAACTAAGGATGTTTTTTTTAATTTATTGAATGAGTTGAAAAAAAAGATTATTAATGGTAATAAATAATTATGCAAAAAAGAGAAAAATCCTTATTAAAGGATATTTTAACCGAGAGCGAGGATATTGAATCTCATGAGGCAGATGAACTCTTGGAATTCATAGAAAGTCTAGGACAGGAGCTCACTAAAAAACCTGTTGAGTTAAGGCAAGAAGACCAGGAAACAAGGCTCCAGAGGATAGAAAAGATAAAGCGAACATATTATTTAAAAAAAGACCTTATTACTCTTTTATCATTAGCAGAAAATAGATGTAGAGAGATAAAGAATAGTCGAAGGGATATAAAGTCCATAAGAATCACAAAGTCAAGGATAGTTAATCTAGCCCTTGAACTATTATTGAATGATTTTGTAGAAAATGGAGAGCAAAGCTTTTTATTTCAAAGGCTTTTTTCCAAACATAACATGGAGAACTCTAAATGATTATTATAGAATGTCCCAAATGCAAACACAAACATAAGATCCCAGAAGACAAAGTCCCATCAACTCCAAAGATTGCAAGGTGTAAGATCTGTGGATATAAGTTTCCTGTAAATTTAAATAAAGACCTGAGTAAGACAAAAAGGATTGGTGTTTGTATTAGTAAAGGTGGGGTTGGAAAGACCACTACTGCAGTGAATCTGGCAGCCGGTCTTGCTCTTGGAGGTTACAGGGTACTTTTAGTTGACACTGACACACAGGGACAATGTAGTTTTTTGCTTGGAGTGAAACCAGCAGCAGGTCTGGCTGAGCTTGTATTGGAAGAGCTTTCCCCAGAAGAGACCCTATTTAGGGCTAGAGAGAATTTATACCTATTGGCTGGAGGAAGGGGGCTTGCTGGTGTTAAAAGGCTTATAGATAGAGAATATTTTGGTGGTGAGAGGACACTATCAGACGCACTATCTAAGATAGAAAGAGATTTTGACTTTGTGGTGGTGGATACCTCCCCTGGATGGGATGCCCTCTCTGTAAATGTGATGTTTTATGTTACAGAGATATTGATCCCTGTATCTCTTGAAATCATGACCATTCAAGCCCTTGCCAATTTTTTAAAAAGTATAATATCCATCCAAAAATATAGGACAGAACTTGAAATAAAATATGTTGTACCTACTTTTTTAGACATGAGGGTGAAGAAAAAGACCATGTCTATGTTAGACAAATTAAAGTCCCTCTATCCAGATAAACTTTGTGATCCCATTCGATATAATAATTTATTATCTCAGGCACCTGTGTATGGAAAGACCATCTTTGAATATGCCCCAGGAAGCAAGGGCGCCCAAGACTATAGGAAGCTTGTAAAGAGAATAGCCAAAAATCCTGATCTATTTAATTAAAAAAATTATTCTCCAATTGCTTCTTTTACAGTTTTTTTAAGTTCTTTGATCCGTATAGGCTTTGGGAAAAAATCAAATACACGCTTTCTTAATGCCTCGATTGCTGTATCAAGCGTGGCATATGCAGTTATCATTATTACCTTTGTATCAGGATATAGGTCATTTACAGTTTGCAGTATCTGCATACCGTCTACATCTTCCATCTTTAAGTCTGTGATAACTAGGTCAAATTTTTTTTCTTTTATTCTCTCTAATGCCTTCCTACTGTCTACAAATGTTTCTACCTCATACCCTTCTTTGGTTAGGGTCATCTCAGTCATTTTGCATACTATTTCTTCATCGTCTATTACTATTATACTTTTAGCCATATTATTCCTCCTTATTTTCTTGATAAACTGGTAATTCTATGGTGAAAGTAGTTCCTTTTTCTTGTTCAGATTCCACTGAAATCTTTCCATTGTGTTGTCTTATTATTCCATAACTAACAGATAGACCTAATCCTGTTCCTTTAGTTCCCTTTGTAGTAAAAAAAGGGTCAAAAATATGGGGGAGGGTCTCGGGATTTATCCCTATACCAGTATCACGAACCTTTATTATTATATTATTTTTTGTGTCAGAAGTGAACACATCAATGAATAGGTCTCCTCCTTTGGACATTGCCTGCATGGCGTTAGTATATAGATTTACAAGTACTTGCTGTATTTGATCTTCATCTATTTGAACATTTGGTAGACTTGAAGGAAAATTTTTATGAACTTTGATATTTGATATTTTTAGTTGATTTTCCACAAGGGCTAGGCTCTTTTCTATTACTTCCTCCAATTTACAGACCTTTAGTTCTGGTTTTTTTTGTCTTGAAAAATCAAGGAGATTGCGGACTATTTTTTTTATCCTATCTGCCTGTTCCTGGATATCCTGCATAAACTTTTTTTTCTCTTCATCACTTAAACTATCATAGTAAGTCAAAAATCCCTCTGATAGCATAGATATATTATTTAAAGGATTACCTAACTCATGGGCAACACCAGATATAAGGACACCTAGGGATACCAATTTTTTTGCTTGTAGTAATTGTTCTTCTCTTTTTTCTAATTCCTTGGCCATCTTAGATATAGCCGTTATTACTATGCCTACCTCGTCTTGTACGTTATCTTTTATTTTTGACTGTATCAATGAGACCTCATGAAAACGTCCCTGGGCAACTTCATTGGTCATCTTCTTCATTTTTATTAGTTTCTTAGTAAGCACATATGAAAAGTACCTCCAGGTTAGCATATGTGCGAGAAAAATGCCAAATAGAGACATGAGTATCATGAGTGTGACATGGTGGATTATTTTATTAATTTTTTTTCTTTCTCTCTTGATTAAATGAATGGAGAGATCAGTCAATTTGTGTCCATATTCTCTTAAACTAGAGGTATATTTTTTGTCCTTTGGTGATCTTTTTATTTTTTGTAGTGTAGTTAAGTAATTGTTCAAGGTATAGTTTAGTGTATTGTATATTTTTTTAGTCAAGATATGGATAAGGACTTTTCTATTTTTATTTAATTCACCTGCTACAAATTTCCCTTTGTTATAGGCTTCAATTAGACTATTTATATCGTGATATAAGAAATAATTTTTTTCAGCCTTTCTCATTTCTAAAAAGTATATATTGATATTGTCGAATTGTTCTACAAATTTTACCTTTGAGAGAAGTGTCCTTACAGTCAAAAATATAAATATAGAGATGGCCGCAATAATAGTAGCCTCAAAAAGAATTGCAAAATTTATCTTTTGCCTAATGGATAATTTTTTATTTAATTCCTTTAAATAAAGATAAAGTTTATTCTTCATCACTAGAATCCCTGCCCTTTGAAAAAGACCCAAACCTTAGAAGTCTTTTTATCTCATCTTCTCTTGTTTCCAAGGCCTTATAGGTCAGTTGTGCCTCTAATTCTTTCATCACCTTTCTCTCATGAAAAAGGGTGTCCTTAAACATAAAGGCTGCGATTCCAATTACAGTGGCACCCATTAAAATAATTCCAAAATCTAATATAGTCCACCATCCCAATCCAAAGTATCGAATAAAACCACAACCTAGGGCAATAAATCCAACACCAGTTCTAAGATATGAGAGTTCAGTCCTGATCCTGGCCATAATTGTTCTATATTGGGCAAAGTTTGTTCTATTGCGTGCTAGGTCTGTCCGTCCTCCTGCCAATCTAGTCCTTATTTCAGATAGTTGAGTGCGCATCTGCGCCCAATCGGTTCTCTTATTAGCGAGATCAGTCCTTTTGTTTGCAAGTTTTGTCCTGTCGTCAGCTAGTTCAGTTCTTTTTTTAGATAGTTGAGTCCTATTTTCAGCGAGATCAGTTCTTTTATTAGCCAATTCAGTTCTTTTTTCAGCGAACTCAGTTCTATATTCAGCGAACTCGGTTCTTTTATTTGCGAATTCAGTTCTATATTCAGCGAGTTCGGTTCTCTTATTTGCGAATTCAGTTCTCCTATTAGCCAGTTCAGTTCTGTTCTCAGCGAGATCAGTCCTTTTGTTTGCAAGTTTTGTCCTGTCGTCAGCTAGTTCAGTTCTTTTTTCAGAGAACTCAGTTCTATATTCAGCGAGTTCGGTTCTCTTATTTGCGAATTCAGTTCTCTTATTAGCCAATTCAGTTCTTTTATCTGCTAGTTCAGTTCTGTTTTCAGCGAATTCAGTTCTTTTGTTTGCAAGATCGGTTCTACCTTTGGCTAGTTCAGTCCTTTTATTGGCTAATGCTGTTCTGCCTTTGGCAAGATTGGTCCTTTTTTCTGCTAATTTGGTCCTGTATTGGGCCAATTTGGTCCTGTCATCGGCTAATTCTTCCCTCTTATGCATCCATTCTTTCATTTCCTCTAAAAATTCTTCGTAAAAAGAATCAGGGGCATCATAATGTTTGTCTTTACGTTCATCCATTTATCTATCCCTCATTAAATTGTTATTTAATTATAGTACATTAATTGAGTAATGACTACACAAACCGCGATGGTACTCTATTATTCAATTAATTAATTTTCAAGTCTTTAATTGATAAATTTTATTTATATAGTTAACTATTTATTGGTATATATTTATCTTAGGTTAATAATTAAACAAGATATTAATGTTGGAGATTAGTTACCTCAATAAAAGCACTGAAGATGGAGCAGTGTTGATAAGGTTAATAATTTTTTCATTGGGAAGAAATTTTCTTAAAAAGGATTTTTTCCCAAGCCATATGGCAATAAGGTTCTCCTGTGAAATTTGGTTTACAAAGGTAGGAAAGATACTAGAATCTATTACCTCAAGCCACATTGGAATATCTTGTTTTAAATAATACATAAACAGGTTTTTCATTGTATTTTCAAACTTCACCTTTAAAGAACCACCTTCAGCCACTCCAACAATCTTTAACTCAGCTTTATATAAAGTAACTATTTGATTTATTAGTTCCAATGAATTTTGACTAATATAATCATGGTCAAGACAACATACAATTTGCTTTGGACTTTTGTTTTCTTTTACGATTAATACAGAACATGGAGCCTGGTTTCCTATCCTAGCTGGGACATCTAAATCTCCCCATTTACATCCATTGGTCTTGTTACATCCTAATATTATTAGAGTAGCTTCGTCTTCATTTGCTTGTTTCAAAATTTCATTGACTATGTTACTCCCTTTTCGGATAATTATCTTTAAGGTCTTAAGTCCACCTTTCCCCATACCTATAAATCTATTTTCATCTAGTTTTAAAAAAGAAGAAATCTCTTCTATTGAATATGGACATTCACCTTTGGGATAGTAAAAAGTTATTATCTCTCTATAATCTAGTAGGGTCTTGGCAAGATCTGAATTTTCGATATTTCTGTTTGGAGCCTCTTTGGGATCCATAATTCCAAGTAGTGTGATGTCAGACCATGTGTTAATTGCTAATTTGCCTACTTCATGAACAACATATGAACTATATGGATTTTTATCCACTGCAACTAGTATTCTCATTACATTCTCCTTAACCTTACAGTATTATAGTATAATCCTTTTGTTCTCATTTTAAATATTTGGATGGATTGTGCCTGCTTTATATGTAACGTAATATTATATTCTATATATACTTTTTATGATTGTGTTTTTTGAACTAAAAGTTGACGCAAGATCGTTTTATAAATTTATAGAAATATTTCCTGTTTTTTAATTTATTCTTTTTGATCTAATATTTTTTTTTCTGCCTTTGCCACTGCTTCATGGATCTCGCTCAATTTAAATGGCTTGGCCAAAAAATCTAATACCCCTTTTTGAAATGATTCCTTTGCCGTATCCATAGTTGCAAATCCAGTTATTACTATTACTTCAGTCTCTGGCCTCATTTCTTTAACCTGTGTCAAAAATTCCATTCCATCCATTCCTTCCATTTTTAGATCTGTTATAACTATGTCAAAGGGTTTTTCTTTAAATCTATTTATAGCATCTATACTTTTGGTAAATGTCTCAACGAGATATCCTTTTTTTTGTAAAGATGGCTTTAACCTTTTTGTAACTATAGGTTCATCGTCTAATATTAATATACTTATTTGTGTATTATCCATAGGAGTCCCCCTGCTGTTTTATAAATTTATCTGAGTTTGTTTTAAGTTTTGTTGTAATAGAATTTCATGAAATTTTTTTGAATATAAAGTCACCTGATGTTCATCTACCATTTTAACGTCTAATTGTCTGGTGAAGCCAACTAATATACCAAGTACATATATCTTTTCCAATATTTCTTCTTTTGGAAGACCTTTTAATCTGGCAACTACTAAGTCTCCTTTGATCTCTGTAAGAAAGTCCTGTTCTATTAGTATATTACTAATTAATTTAGCACGTCTTGACCTTTTTGTGTCCTCTGTTACTCCTCCAAAGAATCTAAAATATATATAATTATCGTGTGGGTTATCACATGCCAGGGTGTCTATCATAGTAAAGTGGTAACCTAGTCTAAGGCTTATATTTGCGTATCCATTTGAAATAACGGCTAAATTTTGTCCAACAAACCTAGGATCTGCCATCTCAAAGGCGAATGTTTTATTCATACTGGACATAAAGCTCTTAAAATCAACGCCTATAGGGTCAGTTGACCATACATTCTCACTACATACCCCGTTGAGAAAATATTTTAGAGGTAGGGAGGATATATGGTGGATATCTAATTCCGATGAACTATCAGTTGTTTTTCGTGTGGTATCGATGATTTTAAGATCTAAAGGGATATTGAGTTTGAGTTTAATGGATGAGTTTGAAACTGCTGGATCTGTATAATAATTCTGATCTATTAGTTCTTGTACCGCTTTTTCATGGATAAACCTAATAATATCATGGAATGTCTTGCAGTTTTCTATCCTGAAGTTGTCCCCAGTGGGATCTACGAGGTTTAGGGGAGAGATCCTTTTGTATATACGTTTGAGTAAACGATATTCTTTTATTTCTTCAAATTTTTCCTCAGCAAATTCATAATAACAGAGTTCTTTTATATAACCTTCATAAACAACGTTGTCTGTGGCATTTAAAGTAATTTTCTGGCCATTTTTTAATATCTTAGTAGCATTTTTCGTGTTTATTATCATTGGTACCCTGAATTCACGGGCAATAGTAGCAAGGTGTCCAATTGGGGAACCAATATCTGTGATAATCCCATTTACCTTTTTTATTACTTTTGCCAACATAGGTGAAGAGGATGTAGTAACCAATATACATTCCTCTGGAACATTATCTAGGTCCTCTGAACTGGTGACCTTATAGACCTTTCCAATGGCCACCCCTTCTCTTACGATCTCTCCCTGTCCCGCTAAGAGTTTTTTAAAAGAATTTAGGTCTGAGAGGTCACATTTCATTTGTATCCTTTTCTTTTCAATCTGAAGTCTACGAGTCTGAAGGAGAACCAAATTGTCTTGTTCGTCATAGGTAAATTCAATGTCCTGAGGATGTTTAAAATATTTCTCCAGCATTATACCAATTCGAACTAGCTCCCTAATTTGGGATAGGCTAAGACATGGTTTGTCCCTTTTCTTCTCTGGGACATCTCCTTTAATTATGGACATTGTATTAAAATCGAATTTTTTCATATATGGCTTATTTACTATATCCATGCCAATAATATCATGAGGAGGTGTCCTAGCAATATAATATCTATCAGCTTCAACGGACCCACCAACCAATTCTTCACCTAATCCAAAGGTTGCGGCAATAACTATCTTGTCATCTTGGATGTTAAATGGATCCAAGGTATAGATAACACCACTGACTTGGGCCCTTATCATTTTTTGGCATCCCACGGCCATTGCAATTTCTGATTCCATTATGTCCCTGTTTTTTCTGTATTCTAATGCCCTTTCTGAGTATGTACTTATTATCACCTCTTTATATCTGTTTAACACTTCTTTTGCTGGTACTCCCAAAAAACTCTTATAAATTCCAGCAAATGAATGTTCGCTGTCCTCTCCAATACAACTACTTCTAACAGCAAAAAATAAGTCATTACCCTTTGTTTTTCTTTTTATTTTGTTTATATGATTAATGACTTCCGAGCAGAGGTCCCGTGGTAACTTATAGGCCAATATAATTTCTCTTATTTTTTTTGAGGCATCTTCACTTGAAATTTTATTTTGTTGCCACATAGATAATATGTGGGATATAGACTGTCCTATTTTTGATTCCTTTACGATTTTGGAAAAACCCTTTGTGGTAATTGCAAATCCCTCTGGGATATTCACAGATAGGATATTTCTTGCAACCCCAAGGTGGGTATTTTTCCCTCCCACTGCATCTTCTAATTCATCCTTGATTTTAGAATATGGTATTACATATTTGCCCTTTGGAATAATAATATTCCCTTTTAATTCCTCTTCAATTTCACTCCTTATTTTTTTATAATGATAAAATAGATCTGTATATTTTCCAGGCGCCATGGATTCTAAGTGGTATATCATCCTATATACGCTTCCAAACAGGGCGTTAGTCTGGGTGTCAATAAAATGTTTGTCAAATATGTATTCTCCACTCAATTTTTCCCCTATATTGGAGATAATTTCCATAGAAGTATTATTTTCTTTAATAAGTTGTTGGAAGTGGTCAAATAATTCAGTAAAGGAGACCCTTTTTCTTTTTTTTAATTTTGAAAGGATCTTTTTAAAAAGCTGTTTCATATTTGACCACTTCCTTAACATAGTTTTGATATCCTATGCTAATGGGCTCCACCCTTATCCTTGAATAGGAATCCCATTAATAAACCTGCAAAAACTGCGATTATTACTGCTAAGATTCCATAAATCAGACTGTGATTAAAGGCCATATCAGATATGAACTTTGGAAAACCAGTTAATTTTATTTGAAAAGAATCCTCCTCTATACCTGTAATTTGTTTGTTTGGGTCTATTTTATAAACTTTTATTCTGTATTTACCTGGTGGGATTTTGGGTGGAAGATATATAATCGCCTGGAAGTTCTTTATGTCTCCCTTATAACTATATTTAACACCATCCTTATTTATTGCGTATAACTTGTCTTTTTCCTTTAATTTTAAAAATTCCTTTAAGATCTGTTTTTTATTTTTAGGAGTTGGTTCTATTTTGATTTTTGAAAAAAGGGTTTCATATCCAAGCCCTAGCTTTTTTATGGAATTTGAGAGACTAGGTGGTGCGTAAACAAGAAAAACAGAGGGGGAATGTTTAAAGTTAAGGTGTGCAACTGTCATCCAAAATATTCCCCACACCTTTCCTTTTTGTTTGAAGTGAGATTCTTCCTCACTTCCTAAAATCTGTACTATTGCGTCCTCATCTTTTTTTAGTTCGCCGTGTACATAAAGTTTTTTTCCATTATATTGTGCCCCGATATATATAGTTTGGGGTGAATGATTAAATGCAAAGCCGGGAATAGCATATATAAATAGGAATAATAATATTACAAGGTACTTTATTTTCATGATTAATGACCTCCTGCATAGGATAACATGAGTGCTGGTTTTGCCAAAAGACCGTACAGCATCTTGAACATAACAAGTAATACTATTGTTGCCAATATTATCTTTAGTTGATCTCCTCTTAATTTTTTGCTTATCCTTGTTCCAAATTGGGCACCTACAGTAGACCCAAGTAATAGTAATAAAGCAAGTACAAAATCAACAGTATGGTTTGAATATGACTGCATTATAGTTACATTAATACAAGTAAATAAGATTTGAAATAAACTAGTTCCAACCACAACATGCATGGGCATCCTGAGAAGATAAACCATTACAGGTACCATAATGAATCCACCTCCAACACCCATTATAGCAGCTAGGATACCTACAAATACCCCTAAAATTAAAGGCATAATTGCAGACATAGTGATCCCTGATTTTTCAAAATGGGTTTGTAGAGGAAGCCCCTTCATTATTTTTGCATAAACAGACTCTTTTTCTTGGGTGGCTTGTGTGGACTCTGATTCTTTGGAAGAGGTTTTCTTTAGGCTTTGTAAACTTTCAATAAACATATATGATCCAACAAAACCCAACATGACCACATAAGTGACACTAATTAAAAAGTCTGCATTACCCAGTGCCCTTAAGACCTTTATTATATGGACTCCAATGTCTCCTCCTATTATTCCGCCAATGAGTAGTAAGACCCCCATTTTTATATCTACATTGCCCAGCTTATAGTGGGCCAGGGTCCCTGAAGTTGATGCCCCTACGATCTGGTTTGAGTCAGAAGCAGCAGCAACAGTGGGAGGGATTCCAAACATGATTAAAAGTGGTGTCATTAAAAATCCGCCTCCTACCCCAAATATTCCAGATAAGAGACCTACCAGTCCCCCTAGTCCAAGTATCAGGACTATATTTACGCTGTTTCCCGCTATAGGTAAATACATGTGAAACATGGCCACCTCCCTTTTTATTTTTTTACTAACTTAACATTACACAGATTTCTACCCTTAACTATCCTAATTAGTTCTATTGTCTTCTTTAAATAAGATGAATTATTTGGAATTGATAATACTAACAAATCTATTTTTTCCTGTACTATAAAATCAATGCAAGTTTTTAAAAAATTTTTCCTCACTTTGATGTGTACATAATTTTCCTCCTTTGTCTTATGGTTAATAAGGTCTTTTCCCCTAGCCACAATATTATCCGTTGGTTTTGTATATACGTCCTCCTTGTTTTCTTGAATATATTCTAAGATATAAATTTTACCATCTATTCTTTCAACTAGCTGAGAACCATGTACAATTGTCCAAAGGTTTGTGTCCCTGTAAAATATTGGAATAAGTATTCTTTTCATAAAAAATAATATGCACAAATTATTCCGTTTTTATAATATGTTGTATTTATTATTTTTTCTGATAAAATATAAAGACTGATTTCATTTTGAAATTCCAAAATGAAATTTTATTTATATTGTTATTCTTTTTCATTAAAGGAGGGTAATCTGTAGATTTTTATATTTTATTAATAATATTAGATAGATAATGAAAAGGATATAATTCCTTCTACAAATATAAAAATATAATTTATAAAATTGGATCTGTTTCAATTTGGAACAGCTTGTGAGAATTTCAATATATTTTTAATTCTCCATTCTCAATTAATATTAAAGATTATATTTTTTGATCTTTCTCCAAAGCGTAGTGCGGGGTAATTTTAGTATAGCTGCTGCAGTTTTTTTGTCATATCCTGTAAATTCCAGCACTTTTTTTATGTGTCTTTTTTCTATCTCTTCTAAAGATAAGAGGGCTGTTTCCTGGACATCTGTTAGATATAAGTTGGTTATATCTCCAGGAAGGTGTTTGGGTTGAATTTCCTCTTCATCGCATAGGGCAATGGCCCTTTGAATTATATTTTCAAGTTCCCTGACATTACCCGGAAAATCATATCTCAATAGAAAAGATAGGGCCTCGTTTGATATTCCTTTTATGTCTTTATTAAAGTGTTTATTATATTTTGATATAAAGTGAAATACCAAAATGGGGATGTCTTCTGGACGTTGGGATAGCTTTGGTAAATTTATAGTGACTACATTGAGTCTAAAATACAAGTCTTCCCTAAATAGGTTTTGCTTTACCATTTGTTTTAGCTCTTTATTAGTCGCTGATATGATTCGTATATCTAAATCCAATGGGGTATTTGAACCCAGTCTAAATATCCTTTTTTCTTCGATTACTTTGAGTAGTCTTACCTGTAGACTAGTAGGCATCTCGCCGATCTCGTCTAAAAAGATAGTTCCACCTTGTGCTGCTTCAAGTAGTCCGATTTTTCTTGAAGTTGCTCCAGTAAATGCTTCTTTTTCATGCCCAAATAATTCATTTGATATAAGTTCTTCAGTAAAACCTCCGCAATTAATTGACAGAAATTTTTTTTGTTTTCTTTTACTTAAATTGTGTATGGCCTGGGCCACCATCTCCTTTCCTGTACCTGTTTCCCCTTGGATAAGCACATTACAATCTAGAGGAGCAATCTTTTTAATAATTTTTATTACTTCCACCATGGCAGGACAAGTCGTAATAAAGTCATCAAGGGGTTGTTTTTTTCTTTGTTGAATAATCTCTCTTAATTTCTTGTTTTCTTTTTTAAGAATTATCTTTTTAAGTATATTATTTAAGCTTAGGAGTAATTTTTCTTTATTAATAGGTTTTTCCAAAAAATCGTTTGATCCTTTTTTTATGGCCTCTACCGCAGTATCTATAGTCCCATACCCACTTATAATTATCACTTCAATCTCTGGCCTTATTTTTTTTAGATAGCTCAATATTTGTAGGCCATCTATATCTGGTAGGTTGATATCCAATAATATAAGGTCAAGTTCCTGATTTGTTGTTATATCTGATAGGAAATCCTTGCCAGTATAATATATAGATGTATTTATTTTTAGATTTTTCTCTAAAATAGACTTGACCCTTTTACAAAAGATCTTTTCATCATCCACTATGGCTATTTTTATTGAAGAAAAATCCATATCCTTGATACTTATTTTGTAATTGAGTCAGATGAAGCTATTGGAAGATATACTCTAAAGGTGGTTCCCTCTCCTTGTCTGCTCTTTACTTCAATATACCCACCATGTTTTTTGACTATACTATACACTATAGAGAGACCAAGACCTGTGCCTTCTCCAATCGGCTTGGTAGAAAAAAATGGATCAAATATTCGTTCTAAGACATCAGGTGGCATCCCCAAACCACTGTCTTGTACAGTTATCTCTATATATCCGTTTGGATTTTTCCTAGCACTTATCTTGAGAGATCCACCTTTTGGCATTGCCTGTATAGCATTTGAAAATAGATTTATGAATACTTGTTTTAAATTGTCTGCGTTTCCGTAAACCTTGGGAAGGTCTTCAGGAATATCTTTAATTAATTTGATATCAGAAATCATTAGTTGGTTTTTTGTTAGTTTTATACTGGAGTCAATTATATCTTTGATGTCAATTAATTCTCTTATGTGAGTCTTTTTTTTTCTAGAAAAATCTAGTAAGTCCTTTACCAGAAAACTAGCCCTTCTAGCCTCTTCTAATATCTCTTTTAACATCTCTTGAGCTTCTTTTTTCTCCAGTTCAT
>JALWFY010000040.1 GCA_027013815.1 Desulfohalobiaceae bacterium
AGGCTCTCAGAAGCACCAAGTCACGGTCTCCCAGTTATACTTTATGACGTAAAATCTAAGGGGTCATTGGCCTATATGGACTTGGCCAAGGAATTCCTGACCCGTTTTAGAAAATAAGTAGTTGATCAGAATCTTTATTCTTTTTTTTGACTTTGAGGGATTGTCTCAGATACAATCTTATCCTTAAAATGTTTTTTTATGATCTTTGAGCCGCACCTAAGACACCTAAAGCTCACAAGGCCACTTATATTGGCGGCGGTCAATAAAAATTTTTTTTCTTTGTCTTGTTCCCAGTTTTTTGTAATTTGACCACAATTCTTACATTCTATACTAAAGTCATAAGGGTATTTAAAATCCCAACTTTTTTTAAAAAATTCCCAATCTTTTAAAGGTTCTTTAATTTCTTTGTCTTTTTCAGAACTTTCTGTTCCTAATAAATCCTTAAACTTGTCTTTTACCTCGTCCCATAGATCTGCCCTAATAAACACACCTAAAGGTTTTCCTTTTTCATCAAATAGTTTTTGAATCCTTTGACAGTTTGTCATATGATTCTCCTTGTGTATTTTTTGTGTCATTTGTTTATTATTTGATTTTTTTTGTTTAAAGTTATAGAAGATTGCCATTAAAAATAAAAAATAATTATGGAGTTTGTTATGCCATCACCTAGGGGATTAGGTAAGGGATTAGACGCCCTTTTTCAAGAAAAAATAACAAGGGATGTTGAAAAAAAAGATACTGGCTATGTAGAAATAGATATTACTCAAATAGAGCCCAATCCAGACCAGCCTAGGAAATTTTTTTCTGAAGAGTCCATAGATGAGCTTTCTAAGTCAATTAAGAGTCAGGGCCTCCTTCAGCCTATTTTGGTCAGGCCCATAAAAGGAAATAGGTATCAAGTAGTAGCAGGAGAGAGGAGATATACCGCATGTAAAAAGGTGGGTTTAAAAAAAGTGCCTGCCATTATAGTTGATCTTACAGATGAAGAAGCACTCATTGTGGCCCTTGTGGAGAATTTACACAGAGAGGATTTAAATTGTGTTGAAGAGGCCAAAGCACTCAAGCAAATTAAGGAAAGTCTAGCATTAACACAGGAAGAGCTATCAACAAAGGTGGGCAAGAGTAGGTCTCATGTTGCAAATAGCCTCAGGCTTTTGAACCTAGAAGAAGAGATATTAGATGGCATGGAGAGAGGTGATATTAGTGCTGGTCATGGTAGGGCCCTCCTTGGAATTGATTCTTCAGAACATAGGATTATGGCCTATCATACTATTTTGAAGAAAAGATTAAGTGTTAGAGATGTTGAGAAGATTGCAGAGTATTGGAAGAGGAAAAAGCATCTACCTAGTTATTGTAATGTAAAGGGGTCCAAGAAAAGACAAGATCCTAGTCAAAAGAAGATAATGGACAATATAAAGAGCAATTTTCAGAATTTTTTTGGTGTGAGTATAGGGATTAGGGGTTCTATTGAGTCGGGGTCTATTTCTATTAGATATTCTAGTGTCTCTGAGTTAAAGGCTATTATGAAAAAGATAGGATTAGATGATAATATAGGAGAAAATGTTTCACATGAAACAATGGAAAATAGAAAAGACACTTAAAGATATTGTATCTCAGGTCAAGGAAAGGCCATCTGCTTCAATTTTAGTGGTAGGGGATATTATTTTGGATCATTATCAATATGGAAAGGTAGAGAGGATCTCTCCAGAGGCACCAGTGCCAATAGTTTTGATCCAGAATGAAGAATATAAATTAGGCGGTGCAGCAAATGTTGCCAATAATCTATCCGCCCTAGGGGAACATCCTCATCTAATAGGTGTGGTAGGTAAGGATTTAGATGCAAAGGAGATAGAGGGGTTAGTTAAGCAAAAGACCATTCCCTGTAATCTAATAAGCTCTGATAAATGCCCTACTATAAAAAAGACCAGGATTATAGCCCAAAATCAACAAGTTTTGAGATTGGATAGAGAGGTTTCTAATACCAGTCACTGGGACATAGTCTATCCAGTCCTATCCAAATTTAAAGATAAATTTGAGTTAATTATAATATCAGATTATGGGAAAGGGGTAGTTGGAAGGGAGTTGCTTGAAGAATTGAGTAACTGGAAGACCCTTTTGCTAATTGATCCCAAGAAAAGAAATTTTAATAATTATAAGGGATGTTTTTTATTAACTCCTAATAGAAAAGAAGCCGAGGAATTATCTGGGGTAGTGTTAAATAACAGGGAATCAATTATTGAGGCAGGAAGATTGATACTAAAAAAGACCAATGCTGAGAACCTTCTTATAACATTGGGAAGTGAAGGTATGGTGCTTTTTGAAAGTGGAGGAGGGGATGTATTTCACCTTCCAGCAATAAGCAGACGAGTATTTGATGTGACAGGGGCTGGGGATACGGTGTTGTCAGCAATAGCCTTGGGATTGTCAAAGGGGCTAAGCCTTATAGAATCATGTGTTTTTGCAAATATTTGTGCTGGGATTGTCGTGGGTAAGGTAGGTACTTCTGTGGTCTTATGGGAGGACATTGAGCCCTTAAATGGAAAATGGGAAAGTTATCTAAAGTTGAATAAATGGGTATAAAAAAAATAATTAAGCTGAAAAATATTTTTCATGCCTTTGGGAGCAGGGTGTTATTTAATAATGTCAACATATGGATTGAGAGGGGGTCATTTGTATTTTTAACTGGTGATTCTGGATCAGGAAAGACTACGCTTTTAAAAATCCTCCATGGAGAGATAAGTCCATTATCTGGTTATGTGAGCATAGCAGGAATTAATTTTGGACCCAGAAACAAAGGTTTTATGCATAATTTGAGACGAAAAGTTACTATGATCCATCAGGATTTTATCTTGCTGGAGGATCGTTCAGTAGAAGACAATATAGTCCTCCCATTAAGGGCAATGGGAATTTCAAAGACACAGAGGCAAAAACGTCTAGATATTATATTGAGGACATTGGAACTCACAAAGATTAGAAAAAATAGATGTAATTCCCTATCTGGGGGAGAAAAACAAAGGGTTGCTATAGCAAGGGCAATTATCGTGAATCCTTTAATACTTTTGGCAGATGAGCCAACAGGTAATTTAGATAACCGTCAAACTATAAGGTTAATAAAGATACTAAGACATTTTAATCTACATGGGACCACTATTGTGTTTGCCACACATAATCCTGAATTAAAAAGACATGTAGAAAATTCCAGACTAATACACATTATAAATAGTAAGATTCAGGAGATAGGATAATGGGGTACATAGGTTGTATCTTTGAGCAGACCCTGTCTTATATGAAGTATAAAAAAAAGTATCAATTAATAATTATCTTATTGATTTCTGTACTTAGTTTTCTAAGTGGTCTTTTCCTATTGATCCATACAAATTTGAATGCATATATAGCAAAAAAAAATACAGGTAAAACAGTAATTATATATTGGGATAATAATGTGGATAGATCAAAGGTAGAGGAGGACCTAAAAAAGATTAGCTCCATAAAAGGAGTTAAAATCGAGAAATTTTATACCCCTAAAGATGCAATAAAGATCTTAACACAAGGTAGTCTTCCCCTAATAACCAAGTATTCACAAACAAATCCAAAAATAATTTCATATACATCTGTATTAGCAGTAGACTTAAAAGGGATGGGCCTGTCAAATTTGATCAAAAGATTAAAAACATATCCCGGTATAAAAAATATTTACTATAATCCAAATAAAGTGGATATGTACATAAGATTGAACCATGTTTACAAATGTATAGAGTCAGTGGCCATAGGTCTACTGGTAATAATTACACTGGTATTGTTCTTTTTATATTATTCTGTATTAAAGTTAACCAGAATAAAAGAGTGTTATATATTATACATCACTGGGGCATCTAGGACCTTTTTATTGGTTCCTTTTATTTTTCATGGTGCAATATTAGGTCTAATATCAGCCATAATTGGACTACTATTTTTATGGGGCAGTCAGTATTATTTGAACTATCTTTTTTTTACACCTCCAATATGGTTGAAGATGGATTTTTTGACACCATATGGGATTTTGATGCAATCAATTTTTACTGTATTGTTAGGTATTTTTGGGTCATGTCTTGCGGTCAAAGATATCTCTAAAAAAACATTTAACAAGGAGATTTAAAATGCGCAGTAACAAAATGAAAAAAGGGTTAGAGAAGGCCCCTCACAGATCTCTTTTATATGCAACAGGTTTGACTAAATCAGAGCTAGATAGGCCCTTGATTGGAGTAGTAAATCCTGCAAATGAGATTATACCAGGCCATGTACATCTTGATCAGATAACTAAGGCAGTAAAGGCAGGCATAAGGATGGCTGGTGGCACCCCAATAGAATTCCCAACAATTGGAGTGTGTGATGGGGTTGCCATGAATCATGAAGGTATGAAGATGAGTTTGCCAAGCAGGGAGCTCATTGCTGATTCCATAGAAATAATGGCCACTGCACACCCATTTGATGGACTGGTCTGTGTGACCAATTGTGATAAAATAGTACCAGGGATGTTAATGGCAATGTTGAGGTTGAACATTCCAAGTATTATAATAAGTGGTGGTCCTATGCTTGCTGGTAGAATTCAGCACAAGACAGTGGACCTTATAACAGTTTTTGAGGGGGTAGGAAAGTTTCAAAAAGGTGAGATAGATAAAGATGAGCTTGAGGAATTAGAAGAGTTGGCTTGTCCAGGTTGTGGTAGTTGTGCTGGAATGTTTACTGCTAATTCAATGAACTGTCTTTCTGAGGCCATTGGCTTAGCATTGCCTGGAAATGGAACTATACCAGCGGTTTATGCACAGAGACAGAGGCTAGCAAAGATGGCTGGAATGAAGGTCATGGAACTCCTTGAAAAGGACATGAGGCCAAGGGATATAGTAAACGAAGAGAGTGTAAAGAATGCAATTGCAGTGGACATGGCCCTTGGTTGTTCAACCAATACAGTGCTGCACCTCCCAGCAGTATTTAAGGAGGCAGGTCTGGACATAGGGTTAGATGTATTTGATGAGATAAGTCAAAAGACCCCAAATCTCTGTAAGCTATCTCCTGCAGGACCTCATCATATGGAAGATTTATATCATGCTGGTGGAATTTATGGAGTGATTTCAGAACTCGTTAAAAAGGATCTGATCAAAAAAGATTGTCTCACTGTCACAGGACGTACCATTGGAGAGAACCTAGAGGACTTAAAGGCAAAGGTCCTGGACAATGAGGTTATAAGACCTATTGATAATCCCCATTCCAATCAGGGGGGTATTGC
>JALWFY010000041.1 GCA_027013815.1 Desulfohalobiaceae bacterium
ACTAACAGCATGTAGCCCAAACAACCCAACCCCACACCACAACAGCACCTCTAACCAAGCCTCTACCAAAGAAGCAAAGTTAAAACTTGATACCAAAGGACATACAGCACTTATAAGAGATATTATTGTTACCAAATCAGGCGATATTATCTCTGCTTCTGATGATAAAACCGTGCGAGTTTGGGACAGCAAAACAGGAAAAGAGAAACGAAAGATATTGGGACAGATTGGAGCAGGTTCAGAGGGGAAAATATATGCTATTGCTTTAAGTCCTAATGAGGAGTTTTTGGCTGTTGGGGGATTTATGGCAAATTTTAATGGTTCAAATCATGCAGAAATAGGAAGAATTAGAATCTATAACTACCCCACAGGCAGACTTATAAAAGTTCTAAAATCACATACCAATGTAGTTACTGACCTCTCTTTCAGCCAAGATGGAAAATATCTTATCTCTAGCTCACAAGACAAAACAGCCAAGATTTGGGAGGTAGATGGTTTTAGACTAAAAGATACACTCTCTTTTCATACAGACTATGTCTATGCCGTTAAAATAATTCAAAAAAATGGTAACTATTTTGCCATAACAGCAGGATTTGATAACAAAATAGCTCTTTACAATATGCAGACAAAAAAAATAAAAAGTTTTAGAGCTAATTATAAGTTAGACTCGTTAGCCACCTCAAAAGAGCATATTACTGTTTGTGGAAATGGTAGAGAGATATTAATATTTGATACCGATTTAAATCTTTTAAAAAAGATTAAAAGTGAAACCAAACCTACAGGATTAGCCTACTCCCCTAATGGAGAGTTTTTAATAGCAGGAACTGCAACATCTCCTAGAAATGTAAACATCTATAGCAAAACCCAAAACTATCAAAAAATATCCTCTTTTAAAAAGCATACCAATTTAACAATGGCAGTTAATTTTTTAGATAACCAAATAGCCATCTCAGCAGGGGGAAATAATTTTGAAATGTATATTTGGAATATAAAAAGTGGTAGAGTTTTAAAAAAAATAGAGGGGGTAGGAGAGAGAGTTTGGAGTGTAGGTATTAGAGGAGAGACTATTGGTTGTGGGAATGAAGATTGTGGTTCAAATAATTGTCAAAAAGTCCAAAAAACCCTAAATTTAAAAACCATGCAGATAAAAAACCTAAACTCAAATAGCAATTTCAGACGAATAGCCGTAGAGACAAGTTATGACTTCTCTCTACAACACACTAAAGGGGGAGATTATGGAATAAGTGATGCCACACTCTTAATTAAAAAGCGTGGTAAAATTATTGCTAAAATAAATAGAGGTTCAACGAATGGATATAGTCACAGATGTTACGGTTTTTATAAAAACTATATTATTTCAGGTGGAGCAAATGGAATGCTAAAAATCTATAATTTTCAAGGACAAGAGGTAGCCAATTTAGTAGGACATACAGGCGAGGTTTGGTCTATTGCTCTTGATGGAGATAGATTGGTTTCGGGGAGTGGTGACCAGACTATTAGGGTTTGGGATTTGTCTAAATTAAAACTACAGATGAGACCTCAACTAAATATTTTTGTAAGTAAAGATAATGAGTGGGTGGTATGGACACCAGAGGGATTTTATAATGCCTCAAAAGGAGCAGAACAATACATAGGCTACCACATCAACCAAGGAGCAAACAAAGAAGCAGAGTTCCTAGACATTAAACGATTT
>JALWFY010000042.1 GCA_027013815.1 Desulfohalobiaceae bacterium
GAGACCTTGCAGAAAAAAGAGATAATGGATTACACAAATGAGATGGTAATGTGTTTTGATAAGGTAAAGAAACCCATAATTGCTTCAGTGAATGGGGTGGCAGCAGGGGCTGGTACGGCCATTCTTATGGGGTGTGATATAGTACTGGCATCTGAAGACGCAAAATTTGCCCCTAATTTTATACATATAGCTGCAGTGCCAGACAGTGGATGTTCATGGTTTTTGCCAAGAAAGATAGGATACCATAAGGCGTGTGAGCTCCTTTTTACTGGTAAGATATTAGAGGCAAAAGAGGCTTATGAGTTGGGTATTTACAATGCAATCTATCCTGCTGATAAGTTAGAACAAGCCACCATGAAATTGGCAAAAAGGCTATCCTATGGTCCGATGGATGCCATGCAAAATATAAAGAGCATGCTTAAAATGAGTTTTAAGAATGATCTAAGGACTCAATTAGATATTGAGGCATATTATCAGGTTATTGCGTGGTCAGATCCTGATTTTATTGAAGGGGTAAATGCATTCTTTGAAAAGAGGAAACCAAGCTTCAAGAGATAAGGAGTGTCTTATGAATATTACTGTTGATATGGTAAGGAGACTGGCAAAATTGGATCCAGGCGTGAGGGAGATCTTTTATTCTTTTGTGGATGAATTTGAAAAAGAACAGGACAAGTTTTTGACAAAACAGGACTTAAGTGAACTTACTAAAAAGATAGAAGAACTTGGAAAATGGGGTACAATTTCTGAAGACCTGTCTAAGATAAAAGAGCACTATAAGAGTCTAGAATCAAGGTTTGAGGAACATAACAAAAAGATTGATACATTGATATCTGAATTCAATTCCATGTCTTCCAAACTTGAGTCTATTTTAGATGCAAATAAAGAGATGGTGAAATTCCTTGAGTCTAAACAAGACATAGACCTTTCAGAGGTAAAGGATTTGATTTCAGAGAATACAAAAGGTATGAGTCATATTATTTATGAGCTTAAGGATAAACTAGAAGGTGTTAATCGAATCATTAGTTCAAAGGTTAATGACAAGATCTTGTCAAAATTATCTAAGGCCCTTAAAAAGAGGGTGGGGATAAATGTAAAAAAACATTTCACACCTAAGTTGTTTGATGTAAAAGGGGAAAAAATATCCTTTCCTATATTTGGCATTGGCACAAAGAACAAAAAAATCCATTCCATTGTTGGAAAAATCATAAGTTCTCCTACAAGTAAAGATGTGGATAATTTTATTGAACAAGTAGAACTTTTAATAAAAGAAAAGCAACTTCCCCAACTGGTCTGTAAGGTCTTGGTAGTGGAACAGATTGAAGAGGAAATAGAGAAACAAGCAGAGAAAAGAGGAATTTCTATTATATGGACCCAGGATTTGTAAGTTGTGACCAAGGAGATTACACATGTCAAAAGAAATTGTTGCCCAAGTCCTTGAGAAAGCGAAGAAGCAAAAACTCACTGCGTTGGATGAAGTAGATTCAAAATTCATTTTAAGATCATTTAATATCCCGTGTGTACAAGATATAGAAGTATATAACATAGAGCAATTAGAAGATATTGTCCAGAGAGTTGGGTTTCCACTGGTCCTAAAGGGTGTTGGTAGCCACATAACCCATAAATCTGAGCTGGGATTAGTATGTACAAATCTAAATACCTTGGAAGATGTGAAACAGGCCTTTAAGGACATAAATTCTAAGAGAGATTTTGGAGTAGAAAGGATAATTGTAGAATCTCACATCAAGGGGTCTAGGGAATTTGTTGCAGGTATTTTTAGGGATCCTGATTTTGGACCAGTTGTGATGTTTGGACTAGGAGGAATATATACAGAGGCATTAGAAGACATCTCCTTAAAGTTATGTCCATTGACTCACAAAGATGCACTTGATCTTATTGAAGAGATAAGGGCAAAGAAGCTTTTAGGGGATTTTAGGGGCGAGAGGGTAGTTGATAAGAAACAACTTGTTGATATCTTGATTGGACTCTCTAAAATTGCCCTAGAATTTGAAGATATAAAGGAAATAGACATAAACCCTTTAGTGGTTACAAGTGATGGTAAGCCCATTGCAGTTGATTGTTTGATTGGGTTAGATATGGATAAAAAGACAAGGAAATATCCTGATCCTGTTTTACCATCTAGGTTGGAGAAATTTTTTTATCCCAATTCAGTTGTTTTTATTGGTGCATCGGCAAAACTTGGAAAATGGGGACATTTGCTACCCACAAATGTCCTTAGTGGAGGATATAAAGGGGATGTGTATTTTGTAAATTCTAAAGGGGGAAAGGTCCTTGGAAGGGAAGTATATACCAGTGTGTCTGACCTTCCAGATAATATTGATCTTGCAGTGGTAACTATTCCAGCCAAGTTTGTATTGGACCTGATTTCTGAGCTGGCAGAGAAAAATATAAGACACATGTTGTTGATTGCATCTGGCTTTGGTGAAACAGGTGATGAAGGAAAAAAACGGCAAGCACAGCTCGTTGAGACTGCCAAGAAATATGGTGTAGTAATAATTGGCCCAAATACAATGGGACTTTGCAATCCCCATGCAGATTTTCACTGTATAGGTACACTGGTGCAGCCAAGGCCAGGCTCTACTGCAATGGTTTCTCAATCAGGTAATATGGGAGTACAACTCCTTTCCTTTGCAGATCAACAGGGTATTGGGATTAGGGGGTTTTGTGGTTCAGGAAACGAGGCCATGGTCTGTATTGAAGATTATCTTGAGGCCTTTTCCAAAGATGAATTGACAGGGACTGTAATGGTCTATGTGGAGAGCGTAAAAAACGGAAAGCGTTTTTTTGATGTATCAAGAAAGGTATCAAAGGATAAGCCAATAATACTCTTAAAAGGAGGGGAAACCAAAGCAGGAATTAAGGCCGCCACAACTCATACAGGGGCCATGGCATCAAATGTGCGTGTATTTAATGCTATGTGCAAACAAGCAGGGATATTAAAGGTAGATGCACCAACTGATCTTCTAGATCTTGCAGCATCCTTTTCATCCTTGCCCCTTCCCAAGGGAAATAAGGTGGTGATTATCACCCTAGGTGGAGGTTGGGGTGTTATTACTGCTGATCTATGTGCAAAATATGGTCTTGAGCTTGCTGAGCTTCCCAAAGAACTCATTGAGTTTATAGACGAATTCCTCCCTGATTTTTGGAGTAGGACCAATCCAATAGACCTTGTTGGTAAATGGGACATTGAGATACCAAAAAAGATATTAGAAAAGGTCTTAAAATGGGATGGTTGTGATGCGGTTATAAATCTGGGTATCTTGGGAAGAAAATATTTTATGGAGAAATATACCTCTTCAATTGAGAGGAGCGACCCTTCATATACCAGGGAGTTTTTAGATCAAGTGAGAAATATGGTGGACAAGTTTGAGCAGGACTTTATTGAAGTGACTGTAAAGATGATGGCAGAGTACAAAAAGCCTATCTTTGGGGTTCGGCTGAATACAGGACTAGATGACAAGACCATTTATGAAGTTAAGGGCGCTCCCTACAAGGGAGTGTGTTATAACTCTCCTGAGGATGCAGTTAAGGCGTGTGCCAGGATGTATGAATATTTTATGTGGACACATAAAAGGGGTGAATAGATGATTTTTGAACAAGGTCCAATTAGACCACCAAGCGAGGCATATAGCCTGCTCCTTAGGTTTACTAGAAATTGTCCGTGGAATAAATGTGAATTTTGTCCTGTATATAAGGGTGCTAGGTTTTCAAGACGTAGCCTAGATGAGATCTTAAGGGATATAGATGCAGTATGTTTTATATTGGATGATGTCAGGGAGAAGTCATGGAAACTGGGGTATGGAGGTGAAATTACCAGGGAATTTATAAGTGAGATCTTAAGGGACCCTTCTCTACATGAACAGTATAAACACGTGGCCCTGTGGGCATATAGAGGAAAATTTACTGTATTTATACAGGATGCAAATAGTTTGATCTTAAAGACAGATGTGCTTGCAGAGGCTATCTCTTATTTAAAGGAAAAGATCCCTCAAATATCTAGGATAACCTCGTATGCAAGGGCCTCTACCCTTGCAAGACGAAGTCTGTCTGAACTAAAGGAGTTAAGGAGTGCAGGGCTAACTAGGATCCATGTGGGTATGGAATCTGGGTCAGACAATGTACTCAGATTTGTTAAAAAGGGAATTAGTGCAAAACAACTCATTGTTTCAGGACAAAAGGTGAAAGAGGCAGGCATTACCTTGTCAGAATACCTAATGCCAGGTTTAGGTGGGGAGCAATTCACAACAGAGCATGCTATGTGTTCTGCCCAGGTCATAAATGAGATAGACCCTGATTTCATAAGACTTAGGACCCTACACATTGTGCCTGGTACCCCTCTTTTTGAAAAATACAAAAAAGGTATTTTTAAGAAGCTCCCAGAAGATGAAGTGGTCAAAGAGATAAGGTTGTTTATACAAGGACTAAGGGGTATAAATAGTACCCTTACCTCTGACCATATAATGAATTTACTTGAAGAAGTAGAAGGAAAATTCCCTCAGGACAAAGAGAAGATGCTTGGTATAATAGATGAATATTTGTCCCTTTCTGATGAAGATAGGTTGCTATTTAGACTTGGGAGGCGTGGTGGGGCCCTTAGGTCTGTAAAAGAGATTTTCTCTCCCCCTGTTAGGGATAAGCTAAAAAAGGCCAAACAAGAATTAGAGATAGTTGAAGGTAAGGATATTGATAAGATAATAGAAGAGATGGGGAATCAGTACATATGATAATAGATTCTGTTCTTTCCACCTTAAATTCTGTAATGGGTCATTCCATTGTGTTATCAGCTTTTTTTTGTTTTTTAGGGGGGATACTTGCATCCCTTACCCCTTGCACATATCCCTTGATTCCAATTGTGGCCACTTATATTGGGTCAAAATCCATTGAAAAGACAAGGACTCAATGTTTCTTTCTGTCTCTGGCCTATGTAATAGGTATGTCAGCAGTGTATTCTGCACTTGGAGTAATTGCAGCAATTACAGGTACACTTTTTGGTAGGATATCAACTAGCCCTTGGTCATTTTTTTTTGTGGCAAATATATTTATACTCCTTGGACTCAATATATTAGACGTGATCCCAATACCTGTAATATCCCCTAAGGACACTAAGCGGACTGGAATCTTAGGGGCATTTTTGGTTGGAGCTGCGTCAGGGCTTATTACCTCTCCATGCACCACCCCAAT
>JALWFY010000043.1 GCA_027013815.1 Desulfohalobiaceae bacterium
CTACAGAAACACTGACAAAAGAGAAGAAAAAACACAACAAATAGAGCAGAAAGAGGCTATGTGATTAAAAAGAGGGATTTTTAAAAAACATGACTAATTGGGTGTATAAAAAAAGGTTGACAGACCAGTTTATTGTAACTCCATACTTGTTTTTCATGAATATAGCAGATTGGCTTTTGTATGAATTCAACTCCCTATTTAATATATATCTTCGCCTCTCTTCTTCCTGTTTTTTTCTTTTTAAATACTCGCTCTCGTCTTTCTTTCTATAGGCATAAGATGGCGGTGTTGGCGTTGGATCAGGGTCAACTAATTCTTTTATTTGATTATAAATGTATTCAACTAAATCATATATAAAAAACATACGATCCTCCACTCATAAAGCTTTCTTGTACTCTTCTATTGTAGAATTTATTAGCCATAATTCCTCAAAAACGTCTGACTCAAATTTTTGCTTTTCCTGTGTTAGAATATTTACTTCCTCATACAATTTTTTAGCTCTTCTGTTTAAATTAGATATTATGGAATCAATGGTTTTTATAACTTTCTCTTTTCTAGAAGCCATCATTTTGTCGGCGTTTAATCTAATTATAGCAAAAATCGCATCCCTTAAGGAAACTATACCACTTTTTTCAATAAAAATATTTTTGTTTTCCTTCATGCCTTTAAAATACCTTTTAGCTGATACTTCTTTTATGTAAATATCAGCTCCTAAGTATTCCCTTATTTGGCTTTTTATTTTATTTTTTACCCTTTCAACCTCACCCTCTTTCAATTCATCTATACGAGACAGGACAAAAATTGTTCTATCCGCAAAGTCCCTAACATCCTTAAAACTCTTTTTAACCAGATGTAGAAACTCTACTTCTTTGCTTGCAAGCTCACCTGTTGAAGGGTTGTGAACAAAAAGTATAACATCAATATCTATAACAGCATCTAACACCCTTCTGTCGTCATCTTCTCTTGCATCTATGCCTGGTGTGTCCATGTATACAAAATCACCCATATCTTTTATCTCTATCCTTGTTGTTTCTCTTTTGTCGGCTACCTTGAAAGTTCTGTTATCTAAATCGCCAATCAAAGCGTTTAATATTGAGCTTTTGCCGTGGTTGTATAAACCTATGGTAGCAACTATAGGCTTTTTGTTTTTTTCCATATTCTCCAACAAATGTTTTAGTTTTTTTAGGTCTTCTGATGCTATTGGTGCAAGCCTTTCTATTTCTTCGATTCTTTTTGTTGCATCCATTTTCCACTCCTCTTAAAGTGTAATTAGGGTTTCACCTTGGATATAGAGTGAAACATAAGCTTTAGAAAAATTATAAAGCAAAATTAATAGCTTTGGGTCTATTTCAAAATAATTAATAACTTTTTTCAACAGTTCATTCTCTTCAATACTCATATAATCATCAATTAAAGCAAGGCTAAACAGCTCAACAATTACAATGTTTTTAGAAATTTTCCTTTTAAAATTAGACAGAACATCATATAAATCAAACTCTTCCTCGTTAAAACCAGGGTCTTCCATATTCATCTCTCTCAAAAAAGAAGAGACAATGTCCTTTTCTTCTTTTAAAAACCTTTTGTCTATTTTCGCCAGGTAATAAGCAAGTTTAATAAAAGCTTTTTTTTCTTCATCGGTGAGTTTATTCAGAAACACATTACACCTCCTAAAAC
>JALWFY010000044.1 GCA_027013815.1 Desulfohalobiaceae bacterium
TCAATAAATTTAAGAGTCCTAATTCGTTAGAAGTAGAAATAGAGCTCCCATATAGTGGTAAGATTAAGGGGATGGGGATACCTAAAGGAGTCACTTTAATAGTAGGTGGAGGGTATCATGGCAAATCCACCCTACTCAAGGCCATTGAAAGGGGAGTATACAACCACATACCCAATGATGGACGAGAATTCGTTATAACAGTAGCTGATGCCGTTAAAATACGTGCAGAAGACGGAAGATTTATCTGTGGTACTGATATTTCACCCTTTATTTCAAATCTCCCTGGAAACATAGACACAAAAAATTTTATTACAGAAAATGCCAGTGGAAGTACCTCTCAGGCCGCCAATATCATGGAGGCATTAGAGGCAGGAACAAGGCTAATTTTAATGGACGAAGACACATGTGCCACTAACTTCATGATCAGAGACGGGAGGATGCAAAAACTTGTATCAAAGGAGTGTGAACCTATTACCCCTTTTGTGGACAGAGTAAAGGAATTATACAAAAGATTTGGAGTCTCAACAATACTGGTGCTTGGTGGCTCTGGAGATTATCTTGATGTTGCTGATCTGGTTATAATGTTAAAGGAATACAATGTAATAGATGTAACAGAAAAGGCCCAACACATAACAAATCAAATAAAAAACATAAGAGAAATAGAAAGCTCTATACCAATGGGAAGGATAAAACAAAGATATATTGGACCAGATTCTATAAAATTGAGGGATAGAGACAAGGTACGGGCCAAGGGTTTACATACGATCCTTATTGGTAGGTCTTCTATAGACCTAAATTTCGTAGAACAACTAGTAGATCCATCTCAAACAAATGCAATAGCCTTTTTTATCCAATATATATCTAAAAAATTAAAAAACAGGTTGGAATTAAAAAAAATAATAGAATCTATTTTCAAAGAAATAGGGGAAAAAGGGCTAGAGACAATCTCCCCTTATGTTGGAAAACATCCAGGGTCTATTGCCATGCCTAGGAGATATGAGGTAATGGCCGCAATAAATAGGTTTAGAGGGCTCAAGACTTATTAATCACCTCATTTACCAAGAAATTTTCTATTAGTTACATCTCTTAAAATAGTCCTAAAACCCACTAAATTTTCATCTCCGTCCTTGATTGGGGAAAGCAACCCTTCCATAAAAATAGAGCCACCATCTTTGATATTAATCTTTATTTGAATATATCTGTTGGACATCTTTCCCTTTAACAGACCTTTTATAAGTTTTAAGACCATACTCCGATCTTTTTTGTCCACAAAGGAACTAAACTTTTTACCAATTACTTCGCTCTTATCATACCCTGTTATCTTTAATAGGCTATTGTTACAAAATGTCAATTTGCCATTTAAATCCATTTCAACATATGCATCCTCTATATTCTCAATAATAGACCTGTATCTCTCTTCACCTTTTTTCAATTCTATCTCCTTTTGTTTTCTTGTTTCTATCTCCTTAATAAGGCGTGTATTTAATTTTCCCAGCGCTTCCACGTGTTCTTCTAACTTTGTATTTATGTCCTTTAAATAACCATATGTCTCATAGGACTCCAATAGATTTGCACAAAAAAACAATATAAGGGTCAATAAATACCCCACATGTTCAGGGAATTTATCTTTACCCACTAGGCTTATAGCCAAAAACATACCCCTTATCCTCCTTGGAGTAGTAATTGGATGTATTAATATAAATTCCTTCTCATTTATGGCTTGGGTGAAATGTGGGGCGTTTTTATGTAGGGCCAAGGAAAATACCCCACTCTCAATTAACTCTGCGCACTCTTCCTCAAATCTTACGCTATCTTTATCTGGTATACACCTAGCCTGATAAAAAAAACCATTTTCTTCATTTACAAGATAAAAACAAACCCCTTTAAATTTATAAATCTCTTGGATCTTTTTTGCTGTTTCTTCTAATATCTCCTCTGGTTCCTGTAAGGCAGCTACCATGGTATCAAAGGATATGAGCTCAGTGGCAATGCGTAGGGCATTTAATGCTTCTTGTTTTTTCCTGTATAATTCTTCTGGATCTAGTTTTAATCTGTCTCCATGATTCTTCATATGTTATCCTCTTGTTTCCAGGACACATTTTATAAAATAATATTCTCAATCATTTTTATTTGTTTAAAAAATATAGAAAAAATATCGGCTAGGCCATGAGTATCTAGCCCTATAGCATTAATCAACTGTATATTTATTTCTGGAATATACATGTTTCCACTAAAACCATATAGTATCCAATGGGTTAAAATATCCCCCAATTGTAATATACCTGTATCTCTTACATAATTATTCTCACAAAAATTATGGTGTTCTTTTATCATGACCTGCAGGTTTTGAGGAAAATACCACCTCTTGGCCAAAACATATCCCACATCTGTATGGTCAAAACCTAATACCCTTTTTTCCGCCTCTACTATAGGTAGTCTTTCCTCCTTTGCAATCATCATAATGTTAAAATAAACACCAGGCATTCCAATTAAAATAATCAGTTTTCCTATATCATGTAATAGGCCAGCGAGCATAAACTTTTCCTCTATAGCGCCAACCTTATCTTTACACAATAGAGAGGACATTAACCCTACTGCAATAGAATGTTTCCAGAACCTCTTCATATCCAACAAATGAGAAGGTATTTCCTTAAAATGCTCTACAATAATAATACCCTTTGTAAGGGCCATTAACTGGTTTAATCCTAAGATGGCTATTGCCCTAGACACTGTGTCTATTTTATTCACCAGTCCAAAATACGGACTGTTTACCAATCTTAGGAGCTTAGCAGAAAGGGATGGATCTTTACTCACCACCTCTGCAATATTTGCAGAAGAACTGTTTGGATTACTCATAACCTCCATCAATTTCTGATAAATACCAGGCAGAGAACATAATTTTTTTTGGGAATCCACAAGCTTTGTCACAGATATTCTTGTCTTTAATGGGGGTACTATCTTGGAATATATCTTTGTATCATCTAAATTCAATTGGAGGTCTGGTAAGTTATGGTTATACTGGTTCTGAATATAAGATAGGGAGATATGCATAATCTCCTGCATTAGGGAATCCTTTGAAACATTTTTTGAAAAAAATTCCAGGTATCTTTTTTTAAGTTCAGGATCAATAAAGATCTCCTCATTGCTCAGGGGGCCTTCTACTTCAATCCTATTTACCCCCCAGCTCTTTAGCGCTTGAATATGCCCCTTTGTGAGCTTTGTACCTTTTTTAAAGAGCATCCTTCCATTTGGGGCTCTAACATCTTTTAGTAACACCATCCCTGGCTTTATTTGTCTTGCATTACATATGGCCAATTAAAACCCTCCTGCTCCTTATTGTCTTGATGTACATGGCCTGATTTTATTTAAAAAAATTATAAAATTAATTTTTATAGCTTAATCTATTTTAAATTGTGTTTCAATAAGGAATATCAGGAGAATTACATATTATTTTTATCTAAATGTACCATTCTCACAACTTATTCACTTGCAAAATAAAGATTAACTCTATAACATCTGCAGACGTCTTTTATATAACCCCTGTAATTAAAAAGAGGTGAATAATGTTACTTAGTAAAACCATGTTAGAGAGATATACAAAGGTCCTGTTTTGGGGACTCAAAAAGGCCAGGCATACAGAATTCACTAGAGAAGATATAATTTTAGTTAGATATGACCTTCCAGGAAGGGACCTGGCCTGTGAAACATTTAAAGGTATTTTAAAACAAGGGATGTATCCCATCCAAAGGATAACCCTTGCCCCTTCAATGGAATATTCCTTTTATCTCTTAGGAGAAGAAGATCAACTTAGCTTTATCCCCCCAGGAGAAAAAGAACTATTTAAACATCTAAATGGGCTAATCTCTATACTTGCCCCAGAATCCCTCACACACCTGAGAGATGTGGACCCTGCCAAAATCGGAAAATCCTTATTGGCCAGAAAACAACTAAGGGATATTTTAGATGAAAGGGAAAATAACGGGGACTTTAGCTGGACACTCTGTCTTATGCCAAGTGAAGAATTGGCAAAAAACGCTGGGCTAAGCATAGGAGAATACACAAAGCAAATAATAAAGGCATGTTATCTAGATCATGATGATCCAGAAAAAAAATGGGAAGAGATATATTTAGATGCAATGGAGATAAAAGATTTTTTAAATTCCTTAGAAATTGAGACCCTACACCTTGAATCATCAAACTGTGATCTAATGGTCTCTCCTGGGCCATATAGGAGATGGGTGGGTATCTCTGGCCATAATATCCCCAGTTTTGAAATCTTTACCTCTCCTGATTGGAGACATACCCAAGGTATATATTACATGGATCAACCCTCTTTTAGGTCTGGGAACCTGGTAAAGGGTTTGAGGCTCAAGTTTGAACAAGGAAGGGTAATAGAATTTTCTGCTGAACAAGGAGAAGAATTTGTTGGGAAACAGATACAGGTAGATGAAAACGCATGTAAGATAGGGGAATTTTCCCTAACAGACAAGAGGTTCTCACGTATAGACAGATTTATGGCACATACCCTTTATGATGAAAATTTTGGTGGAGAAAATGGAAACTCCCATATTGCCCTAGGGGCATCCTATTCTGAGACGTATGTACAAGGAGGAGATAAACTCACCAAACAATTAAAAGAGGATCTAGGATTTAATGACTCTGCCCTACATTGGGACCTAGTAAATACTGAACCTAAAAGGGTCACTGCCATATTAAAAGGCGGGAAAAAGAGGACAATATACGAAGACGGAATGTTTAAATTATAAATGGAGTTTTAGATAAATGCATGAGATGTCTATTGCCCAGTCTCTTATGGAGATTGTAAAGCAAGAAATGGAAAAAAACAATATGAATAACCTATTAAAGGTAAAGGTACGTGCAGGAAAGATAAATGCAATTGTCCCTGATGCCCTTCAAGTATGTTTTGATATATTACTCCAAGATACCCCGTGGCCAGGGGCAGTATTGGAGATAGAAACTGTTCCAATAAAATTAAAATGTCAAAAATGTGGAACTATATTCGTCCCAAAAGACGAGGACCTTTTCCCTTCCCTAATCCAGTCTCCTTGTCCAAAGTGTGGAACAGACTTTGGTCACGAAATTATGTCAGGAAAGGAATTATTAATAGAATACATAGAAGCTGAATAAAGGAGGATATTTTTATTATGAAGATCCCAGTAATAAGGAAGATCCTAGAGACAAACGAGGAGAAGTCTAACCAACTCAGGGAAAAATTTGACAAAAACAAGACCCTGGTCCTAAACCTGATTAGCTCTCCAGGTGCAGGTAAGACTACCTTACTTGAAAGGACCCTGTCGTCTTTAAAGTCAGACTTTAAGATGGGTGTGATTGAAGGAGACATCCAAACAACAGCAGACGCCCAAAGGATTGCAAAAACAGGGGTCTCTACAGTGCAGATAAACACTGAAGGGGCATGTCATCTAGACAGCAATATGATTTTTGCTGCCACAGAAAAAATGAATATTACCGACCTAGATATATTATACATTGAAAATGTTGGAAATCTTGTGTGTCCCGCAGAATTTAAGGTTGGAGAGGACTTTAAAATAGCCCTGCTCAGCATACCTGAAGGGGATGATAAACCAGAAAAATATCCCCTTTTATTTTCTGAAGCAAAGGTCCTGCTTTTAAATAAAATCGACCTCTTACCTTACCTAGATTTTGATGTGGAAAAGGTAAAAAAAGTAGTTAAATCCTTAAATAATGATATAGAGATATTTCCAGTTTCTGCCAAGACAGGCGAAGGTTTTGATGCCTGGCTTGAATGGATCAAAAATGAGGTGAAGAAAAAGAAACAAAATTAAAGTCATATGACAAAAAGGGAAGGGTTCAGTTCTCTTCCCTTTTTTTAGGATCAAAAAAATTTTTCAATCGAGAATAATTAAAAAGAGGGGCATCCCCCTCTTTTTAGGATTTTATCTCTATCTTTTTAGCCCTTATTTCTTCCTTTTTGGGAAGCTTTATCTCTAATACCCCATTTTTAAACTTAGCAGAAACCTTTGACTCATCTACTTCTGCTGGCAAGGGTATTGCCCTATAAAAAGAACCATATGAGCACTCAATCCTGTGGAAGTTTTCCTTTGACTCCTCTTCTTCAAATTTCTTTTCACCCTTTAATATAAGGGTATTATTTTGTATTGATAAATCTATATCCTTTGAATCAAGACCTGGTAACTCGGCCTTTACCTTTATTTCCTTGTCATTTTCACTGATATTTACTGCTGGATAAGAGACATCCTTAAATAGGGAAAAATTAAATGGATCCTTCCAAAAAGATTCCATTAGATCAAATACATCTCCTGTCCTCTCTATCCCTCTATCCTGTCTCCTAAGTGCTGGTAAAAACCTCCTTAACATAGGCTATCACCTCCTTTTTATTGATTTTTTTCATTTTCTATTATTAAAAATAAATAGACAATCTATTCTGTCAAGGAGGTGAGCATAATATTTTACCCAATAGATAACCCTTTATAATTAATTAGAACTATTTCTTCCATATACGTCCTGGAGTCTTACAATATCATCTTCTCCAAGATATGACCCAACTTGTACTTCTATAAACACCAAGGGGATCTTACCTGGATTCTCGATCCTGTGGACACATCCAAGTGGTAGATACACATATTGGTTTTCAGAAAGTAATATTTCCTCATCGTCCCGTGTAACCTTACCTGTTCCCTGCACCACTACCCAATGTTCTGACCTATGAAAGTGTTTTTGGAGAGACAAGATAGAACCTGGATTTACTATAATCCTCTTTACCTGATACCTCTCACCCATCTCCAGGGTCTCATATGATCCCCATGGCCTATACACCCTCCTATGGTGAAGGGCCTGTTCTTTATTTTGTTCCCTTAATTTTTTAACTATCTTTTTTACTTCCTGTATCCTGTCCTTTTTGGCCACCAATATAGCGTCCTTGGTAACTACCACCACCTCATCTTCTATACCCAGGGTCCCTACTAAAATATCCTGTGCATCTACGTAACATCCCGAGGTATCAATATCCACAACATCACCTTTAAAGACATTCCCATTTTCATCCTTTTCACCTATATCCCACAGTGAGTGCCATGAGCCCACGTCATTCCATTTGCACTCTAATGGTATTACTACTGCATTTTTGGTCTTTTCCATAACAGCATAGTCTATAGAATCCTCTGGACACGACATAAAGGCGTCTTTATCTAAGGTCAAAAAGCTCTTGTTCCTTTTTGCTTTTTCCCATGCCTCCCTGGCCTTGTCATATATTTCTGGAGAACATTCTTTAAGCTCTGAAAGATAAGAATCAGCCCTAAACAAAAACATCCCACTATTCCAAAAATATTCACCAGATTTTACATATTCTTCTGCTATCTCTTTTTTGGGTTTTTCCACAAATTTTTCAACATAATATACATCTTGAGAAATCTTATTACCCTTTTTTATATAACCATACCCAGTTTCAGGAGAACTAGGAACTACTCCAAAGGTAATCAACCTACCCCTTTTTGCCTCACTTACCCCATATCTTATTGCTTTTTTAAAATTATCTATTCCTTCTAAATAATGGTCTGCTGGAAGTACTAACAAAATTGGCACCTTATAGTCCTTTTGTGCCTCTAATGCAGCAACTGCCAGTGCAGGGGCAGTACTTCGACCCTCTGGCTCGATTAATATCTTTCCTATATCATCAAGCCCAATCTCTGACATCTGCGACATTATTAAAAATTTGTGATCTTGATTGGTCAAAAATATAGGAGAATTTTCAATTCCTAATTCCTTTACTCTTAGCACAGTGTCCTGGAGCATAGATTTTTTATTTACAAGTGGCATAAATTGTTTTGGGAACCATTTTCTGGATTTTGGCCAAAGCCTGGTACCTGACCCACCGCATAATATTACTGGAATAATCATATCTCTCACCTCCTTGCTTAGATTTCCTGTATTTTCCCATTGGGCGCAATTTTCATTATACTCCATCATACCTTGTTTAAAGCGCTCTTCCATATCATAATAATCTGTTTTACAGTGGACTTTAAATAAGACCTAGCGTTCTCCATGGCCTTTTTTAGATCCACTGGACCAGGGCAGATACTAAGACATGCAATAATACCTATCTCCTGCAATCTATCTGGTGTTATATCCACTGATCCTGCCACTGCTATACAAGGTACACCAAATTTTTTGGCTGTATCAGCAACACCAAATGGCCCTTTACCAAAAAATATCTGGTCATCTAATTTCCCTTCACCAGTTAATACCAGGTCTGCTCCATTAATCTCGTATTCTAAGCCAGTTAAGGACTTCATCACATCAATGCCCTTTTTAAGTTTTGCGCCTAAAAAGGCAAAAAGTCCTGCCCCAAGTCCTCCTGCTGCACCTCCACCAGGTATTGTTGTTACATCAATTCCTAATTTTTCCTTTATCACCCTAGCCAGGTTTGCAAGGCCTTGTTCTAATTCCTCCACCTGCTCTGGGGTAGCCCCTTTTTGTGGACCATATACCCTGGCCGCACCATTCTCTCCTAAAAGGGGGTTATCCACATCACATACCACTTCTATTTCAACGTCTTTTATTTTTTTATATAATCCCCTTATATCAATATCTCTGATTTTTATCAAATTTCCACCACATGGGTATATTTCTTTTCCCCTGCTGTCTAAAAATCTAACACCTAGTGCAGCAGCCATTCCAATTCCACCATCATTTGTAGCACTACCCCCAATGCCTATAATAATCCTTTTGGCCCCTAAATCCACACCCTTTTTTATAAGTTCACCAGTTCCATAAGTAGTAGTCCTTGTGGGATCTCTTTCTGATTCACTGAGCAAGGCCAGGCCGCTTGCCCTTGCCATTTCAATAGCTGCAATGGATTTATCTCTTACATAACAGAGTTCTGAAACAATCCTTTTTCCAAGGGGTCCTAACACCTCTACCGCTACTTTTTCCCCACCCAATATATCTGTTAACACCTCCAGGAGCCCATCTCCTCCATCTGAAAATGGCACTTCTCTCACCTCTATATCTGAATCAACAACTAAAATAGCCTCAGCCATTACATGAGCAGCATCTTTTGCTGAGAGAGAGCCCTTAAATGCATTGGGTGCCAATACTATTTTCATTTTCGATCAGTCCCCTTTATTTTTTTTATTATTTGTCTAGCAGAATGGCTCATATATCGATCTATCATGGAATATAGATACCTCATTGCAAAAAAATAACCCCTAAGTGCTATTGTAGTGGTATAACACAAGACCCTACTGGTCCATAATTTAAAAATAAGCTCCTGCCAGTCTTCATCCCCAGAGTCAAAATGTTCTAATAACACATAATAGGTTTCTCTCCATGTATGTTCATCCATAAAACTAAAAGAAGGAGAGGTCCTATTGGAGAGTAGTCCATCTCTCACCCTCCTTGGGAATAGGTCTAATAGTTCTTCCATCCTTGGAGTCCAGTTTTCCACCAAGAGTGTCAGAGAGCCTTCAATGTCGAATCCTATTTTTTCAAATACCTCTGCAGGTACCTCGTGTGGATGTTCTGCCCTATGTACTATACCCCCATTGCACACAGATAAATGCTCTGTATCAGGAGACTTTGCAGAAAGGGCGAGTGAAGTATCCTTTAAAGATTTAATTGTATCAAAACATTCTACCAACATGGTCCTTAGGTCAGAGAGCTTGCCATAGAGTTTGTGCAACTTACCCTCAGAGATATATGTCTCTAGCATAGGATATCCATACTTTACAGTATAGAATGTATACATGGTATCTATACCCCAATCACTCCTATTCATAACATCTTTTTCTTGAACTAACTTTTCCACAACAGACCTATTAAATAAGAGTTCTCCACCAAGTGGTTGTTCTATCCATGGGAGTTCTGAAGCAGGCCATAGGAGTGCAAAACCTGTCTTGGTTATCATCCAGGTTATCATTGCATCTGTTGAAGCTCTAGGGAAATAATGCCTTACCACTGGGTATCCCATATCAGCACCTTCTATTGCCTTCGTTATCCAGTGGGGGCCAAAGGTGACAATATCAGAATCAAAAAACAAGATATTATTTGAATCTGTTTCTTCTAAAAAGTACTTAAGAGCAGTATTCATACCATCCCCTTTACCTGGCCTTTTATCTCCAATCCTTTCTTGAAGTATAAGGTTTATCTCCTTATTTGTATCCATCTTTAACGAAGGTATGTTCTGTTCTAACCCCCTATAGGTCTCTTCCTTTTCTACCCCAACACACAACACCTCTTCTACCCTTGGATGCTGAGCAGCTATTTTTACATTGTTCAACACCACTTGAGGATTTTCTTTTTTAAATGGAAAAACCACTAAACACATAGATTCCCCCCTTGTTTTTTGAATTTGAAAAAAAACATAAATTATTATAAGAGATATATTTCAGATTAGTTATTAGACCACCATACAGATATTGTTCAAAAAAATCTCAAGTCATTTGCTATTGTCTGAGATTTTACATATGATAATTTTATATATGATAATAAATTTTGTAAAAACAAATACTAACTTATTTTATAATATATAATAGCCTTATAATCAAGGCCATAGAAAAAATCATCAATAAATGGAGGAAATATATATGAGGATAGAGACCTTTAGATATACTGAAAGATTAGGAGCAGTATTACTCAGGGATATACAAAAGATCATTGAACTAGATTCAGGTATAGACATCCAGGAAAATGATGAAGCCCGTGGAGTATGTAAGGTGAGTGAGGCCACTATACACGAGATGCAGAGGAAAATGGTTATAGTTATACCCATAAGGAATGAAAAGATAAGGCTATTTGAAAATTGTATAAGTGGAGTTCCCCATGAATGTCTAAAAATAATAGTATCCAATAGTGATACAGAACCAATAAATAGGTTTGAGTTGGAAAAAGAGACCCTTCAACAATTTTGTGAATTTTCAAAGAGAAGGGCAATAATTGTCCATCAAAAAAATCCCATTATAAGTAAGGCACTCCAAGAGGCTGGATATGTAGACCTGTTAGATGAAGAAGGGATAGTCCGAGATGGAAAGGCCGAGGGAATGATTATAGGGATCCTATTAACCAAGTTATTAAACAAAGAATACCTGGGTTTTATAGATGCAGACAACTATTTCCCAGGCACTGTATTGGAATATGCAAGGGCCTATGCCGCTGGCCTTTATATGGCAAAATACGAGCAGTGTATGGTGAGGATATTGTGGAGATACAAACCCAAGATACATGAACAAGGGCTTTACTTTAAGAGATGGGGAAGGGTCTCAGAGATTACAAATAGGTGCCTAAATTCTTTAATCTCCTATGTGAGTGGTTTTGAAACAGACGTAATAAAGACAGGAAATGCTGGTGAACATGCAATGGCACTCTCCCTTGCCGAGGCCCTACCTTATGCCTCGGGCTATGCCATTGAGCCCCAGGAACTATTGTCTTTATTTGAAGAATATGGAGATATCCCACACCTTGGGACCCATAAAAATGGTTTTAAGGGAATAGAAATACTCCAAATAGAGACCAGAAATCCTCATCTCCACGAGAATAAAGGACAGGAACACATAAACAAGATGCTAGTATCAAGCCTGGGCTCTATCTATCATAGCGATGTATGTCCTGAAGAGACTAAGAATCTCATCCTGGAAGAATTACAAAGACAAGGTCTATTGAAATTAGGAGATGAACCACCAAGGCCAAAACTTATCAGTGCTCCACAAACTGTTGATTTTGAAAAATTTGCAAATATTGTAGGTGATAACCTTGATAAATTTTTGATTAGATAGATATGGAAAATAGACTCATCATCTTTTCTGACATAGATGGGACACTCATGGACCTAACTACCTTTGACATGGGACCTGTAATAGAATTTTTACCTGATTTTAAAAAATATTCCATCCCCCTTATCCTATGTTCTGCCAAGACCATGGCAGAACAAGAAAGAATAAGGAGTATCCTTCAAATAAATGACCCGTTTATTGTGGAAAATGGAGGGGGGATATATATACCAAGTAATTATTTCCCAATTTATGAATTAAATAACTTAAAAAAAAATATAAGAATAAGTGGAAACTATATTATATTAGAACTAGGGGTCCCATATAAAAAAATAAGGGAAATCCTGTGTAAAATCAGGGCACATAACAATTTGACCTTTGTGGGATTTGGAGACCTAGATGTAGATGAAGTCTCCCGCTTAACTGGCCTAACAGTTAGGAACGCACACCTTGCAAAACAGCGAGAATTTGACGAAACAATAATAATACCGAAAAATGAAATAGATATCTTAAGACAGGAATTAGAGAGATATGGCCTCACCTGTATCCATGGAGGAAGGTTTTATCATGTAATAGGGGCCAAGGCATCTAAAGGAGATTGTGTAAAGATATTAAACAAATTATTTTCAAATATCTTTGGAAAAAAGCCTATTTCTATAGGTATTGGAGATAGTCCAAATGATATGTCCATGTTAATGGCAGTGGATATCCCGTTTTTGGTTGAAAAAAAATATGGAGGTTGGACCAATGTAGACCTTTTAAATATAAAAAAGGTAAAAGGAATTGGTCCCAAGGGATGGGTCAATGCAGTTAAGGAAATTATACAAAATTTATCTCCCTAATTCATTGACTTTACCTATTAACTCTTATTATAGTCTTTTCGCTTTTTATTACTAAAATAATATGGAGTGTAGAAAAAATCGGTTAAAAATCTTTATACAACATTCCAAAGACAAACTGAGTGGAGGTTCAGTCCATGAGTAGCCAGGGAAAGAGGATAAATATCGCCATTGCAGGACTTGGAAATTGCGCCAGTTCCCTTATCCAGGGTATATATTATTATAAAAATCCTGACAGATTAGAAAATTCAATTGGTCTTATGCATAAGGAAATGTGTGGCTATCGTCCTGAACACATTCAGGTTGTGGCTGTCTTTGACATTGACAGGAGAAAGGTAGGAAAAGACCTATCAGAGGCTATTTTTGCTCTTCCCAATTGCACAAAACAATTTTTTCAAGATATTCCATCCACTGGAGTTGTTGTAAATATGGGAAAGGTACTAGATGGAGTATCTAGTCACATGAATGAATACCATGAAAAATATAGGTTTCAAGTATCAGAAGAAAAGGAATTAGAAAAACAGGATATAGTCTCAATACTAAAACAGAAAAACGTAGATGTACTGTTAAACTATCTCCCAGTAGGATCAGAGATGGCCACTAGATTTTATGCTGAATGTGCATTAGATGCAGGAGTTGGATTTATAAATAATATCCCAGTATTTATTGCCAGTGACCCCGTCTGGGGAGATAAGTTTAAGGCAAAAAATTTACCTATCTTAGGAGACGACATAAAATCCCAACTTGGGGCAACAATAGTGCATAGAACCCTTACAGACCTTTTTAAAAAACGGGGGGTAAAATTAGAGCGTACCTACCAATTAAATATGGGAGGAAATACTGATTTCCTAAATATGTTAAACAGACACAGGCTAAAATCAAAAAAAATTTCCAAAACAGAGGCAGTACAGGCAGTGGCTGCCAAGAGGATAGATGATGAAAATATCCATATTGGTCCAAGCGATTATGTACCCTGGCTAAAAGACAACAAGATCTGCTTTATAAGAATGGAGGGTAAACTCTTTGGAGACGTACCCATGAATATAGAGCTCAGGCTCTCAGTAGAAGACTCTCCTAACTCTGCTGGGGTTGTAATTGATGCAATCAGGTGTGCCAAAATAGCCCTAGACAGGGGTATTGGGGGACCACTCCTTGGCCCATCTTCCTATTTTTTTAAACACCCACCTATACAATACACAGACAATGAGGCCTATGAAAAGGTAGAAGAATTTATCAGTGAAAAATAATAAAGGGGCTAAATAGCCCCTTTATTTAAAAAATCTAGTCTAAACACCTAAGATATACATCTTGAAAAGACTTATCATTAGAAATTATTCCCCCAAATATATTAAACCAAAGTCCCGAAAACTGTAGCTTAATATGAAAGGCGGGAAAAGGGACATGAGACAAAAGGTATAAGAGGCGAAATGCGAATTCTTCCCTTTAGCCATTAGCCTTTTGCCATTTGCCTAATGTAAACAAGGAGTTAGGATTCAGAAAAAACGTAAATTTTTTTCACGTTTTTCAGAGAAAAAGCCTACTCAAGATTCATGCATTTGCCTAAAGATTATTTTATTGTTTGATGAATCAAATTCTTCAAATTCCCCTTGAAATTCTATTGCCTCTCCAAATATGTTTATTGCCTTAAATTTGCCATCTATTTTTTTTATCTGATCTACACTTTCTAAAGCAATTTTTTCCTCATTGGATTTTGTAATTAAGACCAAGGAATAATCACACATCTTTGTAGTCCTTATTTTTTAGTTAAAATTTCTATTATCACTGCCCATATCCCAATTATAAGGTGGACAATGCTTTTTTAAGCTCTTCATTCATCTTTGCAGTATATTCAGCTAATTTTAAAATATGCTCTGCCGCATCAATATGACCTGCACCTCTTAGTTCTTCAGCAACCTTTTTATATTCTTCCACATGCTTATCATTGTGTTCCATCCAATGCTCTAATCTTTTTCTTACTTTTTCTGTGTATTCCATAATTCACTCCTCTTTTTTTATAAAAATTAAATTCCACCCAAATACAGCTATCTGTTAATTCTTACTTTTTAATCCTTTCTCCATAAACTTTAATCTAAGTTCCACTGGAGAAAAATTAGTACTCCTACCTATTTTTTTTAGAGATTCAAATTCTGGCCTTTTATATTTAACGTTATTAAAATTAAATTCTTTTACACATACCTCCCCATGTTCTGTAACCATATTAGTACTTATTCTATCTAGTTTTACCCGTTCAATCCTATTTATTCTAATACCCAAAGTAAGGGTATTTTTAAATATACTAACTAGAACATGATTTAGTCTCTCTTCTACACACAATACCTTTAATATACCAGACGGTCTATTTTTTTTCATAATCCCAGGCAAGAAAAATACATCCAATGCCCCATTTTTTAAAAGTACATCAAATAAATTCCCTATTTCTTCTCCTGTAAGATGATCTACATTGGTTTCCAATTCGCAAATCCTCTCTTGTTGAAACTCCAATTTATTTTTTTTATCACATTGAAAAACCATTCCCCTTAGGATATTTGGTATACTCATATCTAGGTGTCCAATACCATATCCATCGCCAATTAATTTCCCTCCTGGTCTTTTATTAAAAGAATCAACTAATTGATCTAAAATAAGTGCCCCTGTTGGGGTAACCATTTCTTTTTGTTCATTGGAAAAATATACAGGCTTTCCTTTTAAAAGTTTCAAGGTCGCAGGGGCAGGCAATGGTATTTTCCCGTGTTCACATTCAACCATCCCTTCAAACAGGGGTATAGGAGAGCAATAAACCTCACTAATCTCCAATTCTTTAAGACACCATATAGCCCCTACCACATCTACAAGGGTATCTAATCCACCTATTTCATGAAAATGTACGTTTTCTACCTCAGTGCCATGGACCTTGGCCTCTACCAAGGCCAATTTTTTTAAAGACTCGATGGCCTTGTATTTCACATCCTCTGATATATCAAGTCCTTTGATTATTGAAACCAGGTCCTTTAGATTTCTCATTTTCTGATTTTTGTCATATACCACATCTACCATAATGCCAGAAAATCCCATCTTTCTACGTGCTCTAGCAAGTATTTTAACATCCACATGGGCCCTAAATATATCTTCAAGTACAGACAAATCCACGCCTAGGTCTGCCATTAGAGATAGAAACATGTCTCCACTTATTCCGCCTACTAACTGGAGATACAAGACCTTACCCTTTCCTGTCATATTGTCTTCTCTTTTAGTTAAATGGCTGATTGGTTAAATGGTTTAATAGTTAAATGGTTGATTAGTTAAATGGTTTAGTGGTTAAATAGGGTTATCAGTTAATTGTCTAAGATATTTATTATACTCTCCCCATTTAACTATTTTACTATTCTACTATTTAACTATTCTACTACTTAACTATTTCTCTATCCCAGGCCTGGCCAACACCCCTTGCTGGTAATAATGTTTTATCTCTTTCATCTCTGTTACCAAGTCAGCTGCGTCTATTAACTCTTTTGGTGCATATCTCCCAGTTAATAGGAGTTCCACATTGGAGGGTTTATTTTTTACTATATCAAGGACATCTTCCACAGAAAAAAGGGCATAATATAGCGCAATATTTATCTCATCCAATATTACCAGGTCATATTTACCGCTAAAAATTATTTCCCT
>JALWFY010000045.1 GCA_027013815.1 Desulfohalobiaceae bacterium
GATAAACACCCTCCCCAACCCGATAAGACATAACCTCCCGGAAACCCTCCCCGACAAGACGCGGGTCAAACAAGGATCTAGGACGAGGAAACACCCTAATAGGAGGAATCAAATGAACACTACCTTTAGCTTTCCCGATTTTTACTTTTCTATTTCTATTTAATGAGATTCTAATTAATCCAATTCTTTTTATTCTCTCCAGTATAATTTCATCCCCCCATAATTCTAAGCTACAAAAGTTATTATTAGTTATTTAGCACACTATTTAAAGAGAAAATAAGAAAAAATTAGAAAATTCTTTCCAAATTCAAATTATCAAGAAGGACAGTTATTAGAACTATATGCTTGTACTTCGGTAGATAGTAACTGAACATTACCTGATGTATATAGTTGAACATCGTATGTAGAACCCACTGTAAATTTTGTATCAGTTATATTTAGCTTTATTATCTTGGTTTCACCTGCTGGTATAACGATGGGATTTGTAGAATTGTCAATATACTTACTTCCCACTTGTGTACCAGTTATTTGAATGGACTTTGAACCCATGTTTTCTATTTTCAAATAGAGAATCGTCTTGTTTATACCGTTACTTTGAGTATCCGTTATGCATAGCCTACTTATAGGTGATATTACTATTCTTTGTGTTTGTGTGGATCCTCCTACTAGTCCTGTGAAGTATGCTACTGCTACTAGTGCTATTGCTACTGTTGCTGCTACTATGATTACTGTGGCTAGTACGTCGCTTATTCCGGCTTTCCTCTTCTTGTTGTGGATCATTTTTGTTTCACCTTTTCGTGTGTAATTTGGGGTTGGGCCTGTTTAGGTTTGATTGGGCCGTTGGTGGGTTTTTGTGTAACCCCTATATAAGAGGTGTGATGGGGGAGTATGCTTTGTGTGTTTATGGTTTGGTATGGTTTTAACTGTTTCTGGTTGTTTTGGGTTAATAGTCATTATTATGTTTCGTGGGGTAAGATATTTTTCTATTTGTGGGGTATCTGTGTTACTGTAAGAGCGGGGCTAGGCGGGTTTACCCGGGTTTTGCTGGTGTGGCGTTGTGGCTGGGAGGCTGCGTTTTGTTCTGGTGTTGCTGGTTTTATTGTCCGTGTTGGGTCCTAGTGCTGGTGCTCTTGTTGCTTGTGGAGATAGTGGTGTTTCGTCTATTGTGAGGTTGCCTTATTCTTTCTCGTCTGCTACTATTCTGCGTGACGGTACTGTTGTGGGTGTTACTGGTGGGAGGGTTGTTTTTGTCCGGGGTGTTAATGTTTTCAAGTCTATTCCGCTGATAGGTGGGGGCGGGGTTGTATGGAGCTACCCGCCGGATGACCCTACTGTTGCTGTGGTTTACACTAGTGCTGGGGACGTGTTGGTTTCTGACTCTACCGGGAAGGTTCTTTATAGGACTATGGTTGGTTTCGGGCGGCTCTTGAAGGCCACGTACTCTTTTGGTATTGTGTATATGCTTGTTGATACTCCCCGGGGGAAGGAGCTTTATGCTTATGATATTGACTCGAGGGCGTGGGGGTATGTTTCCCCGGTTGAGCAGAATATTACTAATTCCCGCCGGATGCTTCTCGGCACTGTTCTCGACATGCTTTCCAGTGAGAATGGTGTGGTTGTTCTGTATGACCCTGTTCTCCCACCTGGGGTTGAGGATTACGTTAAGATT
>JALWFY010000046.1 GCA_027013815.1 Desulfohalobiaceae bacterium
TTTTTTCTCAAGTCCACAATCTTTTAAACAAATTTGGATTGCATCTAACGCCATATCCCTCACGTTTTTTTCAGGATATTTTGAAAATCTTATCATACCTACACCAATTATATACACTCTCATATTTTCCCCCTTATTATAGATGATATGAAGCCGTGATCATTAAAGAATCATTCGCACCATCTTCTATCATTGCAGCCCTGGCGTCCCTAAAAAATTTCTCCACAGGATATTCCTTTGAAAGCCCATACCCACCAAATATTTGCACTGCTTCACTTGCAACCTCAAAGGCAACATTGGTACAAAACACCTTAGAGGCTATGGAATATTCAACCTTTGGCGGAGTATTATTGTAATTATATACCATAACAGACCTGGACAATGACCTAGCTGCCTCTATCTTCATAAACATATTAAATAGCTTGTGTTTTATAATCTCATGGTCAAACAACAATTTACCTCCCTGAACCCTGGTCTTTGCATAGCTTAAGGCCTCTTCATACGCAGCCCTGGCAAGACCTGTAAAAAAAGCGCCCATGCCTGCATTTGCAGTGGCCAAGGTGATATCTAAAAGCCCTTCATATGAATCAGGTTCCACGAGCATAAAATCTCTTGGGATCCTTACATTGTCAAAAAAGATCTCCCCCTGATTAAGTGCCCTTTGTCCCAATTTATTCAAAGGTGCCCCCTTTTTTACACCAGGTAGGTCCAATGGGACCACACATATCCCACCACCAGCCATTCCCATGGAAGGATCAATGGTCAGATAAACCAGTGCATGGGTAGCTATTGTGCCATTCGAGACCCATGCAGATTTTTGGCCTGAAATTATCCACTGATCTCCATCTAACTTGGCCCTACACTGCCCAACTATCTTAGGATCTTTGAATTCAGGGGTGCCAACACACAGGGTATCAGTCCCATGATCAGGCTCAGTTATTGCCCAACACCCTATAAACTCGGCGTCCTTGTCTTCACAAAAAGGCATTAATATATCCTCTACCAGTCGCTCGTTAGGCACTAAGGATGCAAAAAATGCAGGAAAACAGGCTACACCTAAACAAACAGCAAAGTCCACACTCCCCCAGCCCAGTTCTTCAAACACTATATGGGTCTCCAAGGGATCAAGCCCAAGTCCCCCCCATGTGTCAGGGATTAGTAAGGTATGATATCCAAGTTCATAAGCCTTTTTTAAGGTGTCCCACAATATTGGGCTTTTTATCATGTCTTCAGGGTTACATATCTTGTCCAACTCTATTGATGCAGGCCTAAGTATTTCTTTTGCAAATTTATGGGTCTCTTCCTTTATCATATTTTGCTCACGTGTGAGCTCAATATTTAAATCAGTATACATAATTATCTTCTCCTTACCAAAAATAAAATATTTAAACATTGTTTAATAAAAGGTTAAATAAGTCCATACCCCTTTGCTATTTCAGGATATCTTTCATATGCAGGTTTTAGCATTGGAAGTAATTTTAATATCTTATTAATAGGACCTTTTGCCTTTATCTTCCTCGTAGCAAGGGCCAGTGGAAGTTTGAGCTCTTGCATCCAAAATTTATGACAATCGTCTCCAGACAAAAACATCTCAACATCTGGCCTATTATCCATCTTCCCACAAACTACCTCTCCTTGTGGCAGGAGCCATATCTCTCCA
>JALWFY010000047.1 GCA_027013815.1 Desulfohalobiaceae bacterium
TAAGGACGAGGTCTCTGGTTCGAGTCCAGAGAGGCCCACCATCTCTGTGTGGGGATGTAGCTCAGCGGGAGAGCACCTGCTTTGCACGCAGGGGGTCAGGGGTTCAAATCCCCTCATCTCCACCAAACCTTGAAATTGTTTTCAAAGAACCTTGTGTTTGTATGTCGTTCTTCCAATCAATTTTAAATGAGTCAGCATATAAGGTAATTCTTTTTATCAATAGATGCCAAAGCCTTTGTTTTTCTGCCCTCGTCATATACGGATAAACTTCGTTAACTGTTTTGATATATTTAAGCAGCTCGGTGTTCTTCACGGGTTTCACGCTGTTTATTATCCTTTTCTTTTTATCTTGAAGTTCTTTTAACTTTTCCTTGATTTTTAAGACCGGTACGCCTTGGTATTCCAGCAGGTCCAAGTATCGGTCTATTTTTTTATCAATTTTCTTAACCTCTTCTTCTATGCTCGATTTATCTTCCCTTATTTTTGCTTTGTACATATTAAAAAGGTTGCTGCGCTTTATGAGATGCAACAGCAACTGCTCTATGAATGCTTCCGAGAAACGCCGTCCGCAGGTTTTCTCACCGTCCCTTATAGGCATACAGGCATAATAAATGTACTTTTTGTCCTTGCGGGCTTCCAATGTGAAGTTGTGCTTGTCGTACGGGCAGTAAATAAGTTTTTGGAATAATCCTATGTATTTCGTTTTTTTCGGGCCTTTACGCCACACCTTTTGCACGGCAAGGTAGTAATCCAGAGGAACAATAGCCTCGTGGTTTCCTTTCACCCATTGGGACGGATCCTTCACTCTGTGCCCGTGTTTATCACTTCGCGGACTCACATACCCCGTGTAAATAGGATTATCCAAAATAGATTTCACCCTATCTCTTGTCATATGGAACTTTTCTGCAATGGCACGGGTAGGAATGCCTTGGTATGCCAAAGAGAATATCTCTTTAACGACTTGCGCTTGTTCCGCATTTTTAACGAGGACATTTCCCTCTTTTCTCACATACCCGAAGGGGGTCCTGCCGGAGTGGTAGCCGCGGCTCAGCCTGTTGAGGTAGCTGTCCTTTGCCCTGTCTATGTTGATTTCCCTCTCGAAGTTTGCAAAGTCCACCAAAATTGCGAGCATCAGGCGCCCCATGCTCGTCGAGGTGTCGAAGTTCTGTGTGAGGGAAACGAAGGAAACTCCGCTGTCTTGGAGCATCTTCATCGTCGTGTGGAAGTCCAAAATTGAGCGTGAGAGCCTGTCGATTTTGTAGACGAGCAGGACATCAAACTTTTTCAGCCTGGCGTCTGCGACCATCTGCTGGAAGCCGGGCCTCTTCGTCGTCCCTCCGGAGTAGCCCCCGTCCTCGTAAACCTTGACGACTTTCCACCCCTGCGCCTTTGCGTAAGAAACGAGCCTCTCCTTCTGCATCTCCAAGCTTTCGCCCTCCTCTGCCTGCCCGGGAGTGGACACCCTCGTGTAGATTGCCGCGCGCATCTTGGGAGTTTTCACCGCGCACCTTCTATGTAAACTTCTTTATTGCGTAGACGATTTTGCCAACGATTTCAAAGGGCCTGCCCTTTATCGGCTTGTACCGGGAGTTTGCCGGCTCCAGCCACTTCTCTCCCTTTTCGTTTACTTTCAGCCTCTTTATCGTGTACTCCTCGC
>JALWFY010000048.1 GCA_027013815.1 Desulfohalobiaceae bacterium
CTATGTCAACATTTATTTTAATCCCAAAGAACTGACTTCTTGTTGTAATAAAAGGCAGGATCTTTAAATACATGTTATCATCAACACATGAGAGCTCTCTTAACTGACTTATATTTTTAAAAGGTTTCTTGTCTCTGTGCTTTATAATTTCATCAGTACATGTAGATAATTCAGGAAGATATGCATCTATAACCTCCTTTGGGGCAAAATTTATATTAATTTTTTTTAATCCCTGGGACACAGTGAAATAATCGTCAAATTTTTCAGAGAACTCATTTAAACCTTTTACAAAATCTATTTCTTTTAATGAATAAAGATATCTTTTAACGATCTTCCTTCCTCTTGTTTTAGTTAACCATTTGGTTATATTCTCCAGGGCATTGTTAGCATCAACTCCGTTGTTTAATAGTATTTTTTTGAATGCACATTTAGTCCTATTACCACTGGTATCTATTTTTAAAATATTATTTAGATCAATTTTTTCATTTAGAGGAAAAATTTCAAGGGATACAATTGTGTCTTTTGATGTTTGAATGGGAGGTAGGTTAAACCACCTGTCTTTTTTAGAATCATAACTATTGACATCATGGGAGAGTATGGTCTCTGCAACCTTTATTGCGGAATGGAAATAAAATCCTGCTTGATTCTCCATTTGTAGTCTATAAGCATAGTCAAAGTTTTTTGATGCCCAATCCTCTATAATAAGGGCACTAGCAATAACTGCACCTGTTATTATAAGTACGCTAATTAATATTACCCCCCTCTGATTCACATAATTCCCCTACATACAAAAGAGAATTTTTCTTTTTTGGACATAAGTATTATCATTATTATAGAACTAACTGAATCAACCCATTCTCCTTGTCTATAAAATTTAAAATTCCATTTATCAAATATATTAGTTAAAGGAATTTTTAATTCCCTTCCAGACCAGTCTTCTCTCTCCTCTCTAACAAAAGAAAATTTATTTTCTTGTTTCTCTAGGCAATAGGATACTTCCACAGGAAGAGAATCACCAAATAACAGAGAATGGGTAGTGGTAAAAGAAAGTTTTTTGTAATTACCCGTGTTTTGGACTTTAAAAGGTCCTATTTTGCAATATATATCTGAATCTATTAATGATACTAGCTTTGATATAAGTTCAATATGATTACCTTTTTTTTCTGTGTATTCTTGTGTATCCAATACATTTTTAAATACCTCAAAGATACCTATCATTATAATAGAGCTAATGACAAGTGCAACCAATAATTCAAAAAGAGTAAATCCATAACATCTCTTAGTAATAAAACACATAACTAATTATTGAATTGTCTTTTTTAAAATCCCACTTTACCCTTATTATATTATATATCCCAGTGGGACTTTTATTTACCCTATATGCTTGAATATAACTATTTTTATCATTTAAATATTTCCAACCCCATGTTTCTTCAGGTGGAAGGTTCCAATTTATATAAATGTACTTTGTGGATCCTAAAGTCATCAAGAGTTTATCCCTTGCATAATCATATGTAAAAAGAGATTGATTCAGCAGAGAGAATATCCCTATACTAACTGTTGCAAAAACTACTAAGGTAATTAATACCTCAAGGAGGGTAAATCCCTTTTCTCTATTCAAGATAAAACCTCATAAGCAAAGGTTTTGAAATAATC
>JALWFY010000049.1 GCA_027013815.1 Desulfohalobiaceae bacterium
AAGATAGCCAAAAAGACCCTAAACCCAAGGCTTGGCATAAAGGGGGGGATTTCAATCCTTGGAACCAGGGGAACAGTCCTTCCTTTTTCTGCTGAGGCGTATATGGAGACCATAAACCTTGCAATGGATGTGGCAAAAAAACTAGGCATAACATCTATTGGACTTACAACTGGTGGAAGGAGTGAGAGGCTCCTTAGGGCAAAGAAAGAGATGTGGAGAGAGGAAGCCTTTATCCAGATAGCAGATTATTTTGAATTTTCTTTAAAAAAAGCAGTTGAAAAGGGGTTTTCCCTAGTTTGTTTTGGGGTGTTCCCTGGAAAGCTTATAAAGATGGCACAGGGATATCCTTACACCCATGCGAGAGATACAAAAATAGATTTTGAAAAATTGTCCCATTGGGTAAAGGATATTGGTTTTTCTTTGGATATTTGCAAGAAAGTAAAACATGCAAATACAGGTAGACATGTGGTGGAGATTTTAGAGGTAGAAAAAGATAACTATTTAAATTTTATTCTTTTTTTAGGAAAAAGGGCCATAGAAGTAGCACGAGGCTTTTCTGAATATAAAATAAAAATAGAATATTTTGTGTTTGATTATGTTGAGAATTTTATTATGCGCATAGAAGAATAGGTGAGCTCAGCTTTATGAGCCCACCTATATAATAAGGAGGAAGACTGGTTATGAGGAAAACCATATCTTCTCTAACTAGCTATATTTAAATATTATTTTTATCTACACCATATTTTTGTGGTGTTAACTGTTATGATTTTGTTAATTTAACATTGTTAATACAGTGTTTACCTTTTTAGTCTTATTGAATAAAAGGTTTTTCCCTTTACATCATTGCATTTTTTAATAGATATTATTTGGTCCTCGTTTAATAGTTTTGTTAGAAATATAGGTATATTATCATCTATAGTAGTTAATTCTAATTCATCTCCTGACTCTAGATTAAAAAAGTTTTTTATTATCTTTAATAGATTAATAGGAGTTGCTTTATTGTCCTCAAAATCTAGACATATCTTCATGTTTTATTTTATGCAATAATAGCGCCATAAAAACAAATAAGGGACTCCTTTGTAAAGATGTCCCTTATTTATCCCAATAAGATTTTTTTGAACAAGATAGCAATATATTTATCTTAATATTTGTTGAGAATCTCAATATTCCCTACAAGGGACAAGAAGATGAATTTTTTATTAACCGATAGTTAAGCACGTTTTATGAAAAACAACAAATCGAAGGAAACTTCCTGTTTTAATTTAAAAAATGGATGGTATTTTATTCAACAGGGTAAAATTTTTTTGTTGTTTTTCTATTTCATTTTTCAATATATTAAGCGCGTAATCTCAGTTATTAAAACACCAGGGTAGCGTTTGCACTGAGGATTTCTTCAGTTGTTTTTCCTGCACCAGTGAGCTCTATCCCATCAATGAGGTCTTGTTCAGCTATTTTAAGCTCATTAACTGCAGCTTGACATACAAGCAATCTACCGCCCATTTCAAAGAATATGTCCATAAACTCCTTGAGTGGTTTTAGTCCTGGTGCTGAAACATGTTCTGCATATCCTTTTTTTGCAAGATAACATGACTTACCTAGAAGTACTATAACTGTCTCTACTTCCATTGTCTGTGCCCCTGTTGCTAACATAAATG
>JALWFY010000050.1 GCA_027013815.1 Desulfohalobiaceae bacterium
GTGTTGAATTTTGGTATATAGGTCCACACCAAGTCTCTACCAGATTTTTCCATTTTTACAAACCCTGATTTGTGTAGCATCTTAAGTTGATGCCTTACTCTGTTAATGGGCACTTGAATCTTTTCTGAAATTTCTCTTGTGGTCATAGGCTCATCATTTAATAGGGTTAGTATTTTTTCATGTCCATTTTCTTTATTGCAATAATATTTAAGGGGAATTTCTTTTATTGATGGATGAGAACTTGTATTGTTATGAGCTATTATGCTTGAAAAATAGTTTTTTATCCATTCCTGGGCAGCCTTTCTGGAGCCAGCAAACACAATCTGTACCTGTGATTTCACAAAGAGCTCAGAGATGAGTCTGGAGCAAGTTGTTGCCTTGAGGGGTTTTACTTTTTCTGGATTTAGAAAATCATAATAGTTTGCCTCAATGAGAAGGGCAGAATTTTTATATGAGGCAAGGGCTTCTATATTTAAAAGGAATAGATTTATATTTGATATGTCTTTAATAAAATTTTGAAAGGTCTTTCTCTCAACAACTGCTTTAATTTCACCTGTATTTGACAGTAGGGCATAATCCCCTGTTTTTAAATATCCCTTTATTATTTTTGCATCGCCAAAGCTATATGCATATCTTTCATTGCTTGAAATCAAAATTGTATGTTCTCTTATATTTGCCTTTGGAAGATACAACCTAGGTTTTCTCTCCCTTATTCCCTTCTGGGTCCTAAAAAAGATTTGATTATAATAACCCTCCTTATGTTTATACTTTTTTTTGATAAAGAGGAATTCACATTTATTTTTTATGTTTCTATCAAGCGTAATAATTAATTTTACATTGTATTTTCTAAAACTTTTCACTGATACCTCTTCAATAACCTCTGCCTCTTTTGGAAATTTATTGTCTGCTTCAAGACAAAATATATTCCCTTTCTCGCCTGGCCATAGCTCCTGTATTAATAGAGATAGCAAAACTTCTTTTTCATTCAAAATAAAGAGCCTAAAAGGGAATTTCCCTCTATTATTTTTTATTATAATCCATTTTAGTTTCATTAGTCTTGAGAACTATCTTACAAATATACCTTAATTTGTTGAGCAGTTTTTGGGGGCCATGTCAGCCTTATTGTTATTTGGTCAAAAAGCCTCAGGGAACTACTATTATTTCTTTCTTCTAAAAAACATCTCACTTGCACCTTTGCGAATTTTATTGATTACCTGATAACTCAAGTTCACCTGACGTTGGGAAAGTTCGCTGTTTTTCACAAACCTCACTATCCATATTCGCTTGTAGTGTCCAGCAAGGTCATGTGGGCCTGCTTCATCAATGCTCAAATCAATCTCAAAGGGCTCCTCTGACTTTAAGATATCTGTTTTAACACTATTGTCTGGGAAACAAGTTATTCTCACAATATTTTTTACCTTTATAGTTTTATCTACAAGGCGAAGCAATTTTTTTTCGTTTCTCTTAAGCACAATATTTGCTGGAAGCGAGGTCATAAAAGGGGCCTTTTTATCACTCACCACCAGAATCCTTTGTGGCGGAGACTGCCAGGAGAAACTCAAGACATTATTTTCTGGTGTTATCTTCTGAATGTACAAATCTTTTGTAAGATATACAACCTGCTTTTTATTTAAACGCACATCTTTACCACCCTGCAAAATAATGATCACTGCGCCATCAGATACACATCTATAAATATTTTCACCTCTTTTGTTAAGCAAAGCACCATCTAAGTTGAGCAAAGGATAATCTGTAATGGACTTGTAAATAAAAAAAGCAAGTTCAGATAACACATGGTGTTTTATGTTTAAGTGCAGGGCTTTTAATTTTGCAGGCTTGAACAAAAAATCAACACCTGTTTTTTTGCCCTGCATAATCTGAACCTGGTATTCAAATTCAGGTGAAATATCCCTATGCCTTTTCCACACCATATATTCTTTGCCAGCAACATGAAATTTTATACAATCTCCAACGCGCAAAACATGGTGGAGTTGAAAAGCAAATCCCTTGTTTGCCAGAAGCTCATCTATTGCCTTCTTGGATAAATGCACATCAATAAGCAAGGGATTTGCCACCTTTTCTCTTGTGTAGCTTTGTTCTTCCAGGGACCTGGCCTGGCTTTCTGGCATCCAATTCCCCTGAAAAAAATATTCCCTTTGAGTAAGGGAAAGAATCACCTGTTTTGAGTTGGAGGATGAAAGTTTAAATCTTTTGTTGCCAGTTACACGATGAAACTCATCCAGTTGTTTTATGGCCTTAACTACATATGTACCAAATTTGAGTGATCCAAGATCCGCCCTGGTTGTGCCTATTTTTTTACCCTGAAAATATATGCTCCCCCCTTCTGGTTTTGTTAAAACAGTTACATAAGCAGAATCAGGAATCTTTTTTAACTCAACTTTCAGGTCAATCCTCTTTCCTGGCTCAAGGTTAAGAAATTTTTCAAAAGGAAAATATCCAGTCGCACTCACCTTTAAAAGATGTTTACCTGCATTTATTTCCTGTTCAAATCTACCGTGAACAGCAGGAAGATCATCCAGTTGAATTAGAGCCTTAGCAGGATGGGCCTTTATACAAACCTGTCCATATCCTTCACCTCTTTGCAAAATCACTGTCTGAGGAGTATGTCCATCCACAGGAACAATGCTTTTTACTTCTTTATAACCAGGCATCTTCAGCACAAAAGTATATTGTCCTCTTTGCAAGGGAATTGTATCTCCATCCCTTATAGTGCGCTTAAGTTCCACTATCTTTGCTCTCAGACCAGAAGGTATGGTTTTTAAGGTGATAAGGGCAAATGGCTCGCCAAGGGGCACTGTTACCACCTGGTCTTTCTGCCCAGAAACATTAATTTTTATACTTCCCCCTGAATATCCCTGTTTAAATGAGCGCAGGGTATAATTTCCAGACTTAAGTTTTATTGAATCCCCATCCTGCAGAGTTGCATTTAAGCCTTGTATCTTAACTACACCCCCAGGTGGCTGAGTATGCACAGTGAGCATAGAGTGGGTACACCCAGCCAGAAAAAAGATTAGCACATAAAAAAACAATTTTTTCATACTACATCACCCCCTGAAAAACAGGCCATACAATTGATCCTTTGGATATGCTTCGGTTTAAAAATAGGGCTGAGATATTTCCATTTTTTGAGGCAGCAATAATATTTAAAAGACCATCGCCATTTACATCCCCTAAAACAGGCGACGCTATAAAACTGTCTGCTCCATCCACTTTTATGACAAGGGATATGCGCCCCCTTGCCATATCAATGCAAAGAAGCCTTGCTGCAGTGTCTAAAATTAGCAAATCCTTGAGCCCATCCCTGTTGAAATCAAACAAAGCAGGAGTTGCCTGTACCTTTGTGCCAATGGCTAAGGACCATATTTCATCGCCAGTTGCACCATCTAAAACATGGATGTCTCCATTAACAGCTACAAGGGCTATATCTGGCACATGGTCTGAATTTGCATCAACTGCAACAGGAGAAGCAAAAAATTGCTCGGCAACTGGAGATGTCCAGGCAAGTCTGCCATCATTAGCATTTAAGGCAATTATTCCCTGTTTGTTGGTGGGGATAACAATGAGTTCTTTGTCTCCTGCCTTGAGATATAAAGGAGATGCATAAAAGACCTCTGGCACATTTGCTTCCCAGAGCTTCCAAACCTTTGAGTTCTTTGAAGTTATGGCAACAACATGGCCATTTTGCGTAACAGCCACAAAATCCATAAGCCCATCGTGATTCACATCTGCTTTGACAGGAGCGCAGATTATTTTGTCCTTAAAAATAGCCCCTGTCTCCCAGATAAGCCAGCCCCTGTTTCCATCAAGGGCTATAAGTCCTTTATTGGCAGTGGGAACAACAATGTCAGGGATATGGTCATTGTTCAAATCAGCTACAACTGGTCGGTTTACAATTTCTCCTAGTTTTAAATTGGGATCAGATTCCCAGAGTTTCTGCCCCTTTCCATTAAACGCAAGTACCTCACCAGATGTACTGGAGGTTATAATGTCGGCAATATGGTTTCCTGTGAGATCAATGGCAATCAAGGGCGCAAGGATACGGTCTGCCACCTGGGCGTCAAATATTTTTAGCCCTTTTTCACCATCTAAAGCCAGCAGAAAACCACTTGCATCCCCCACTATAACATCCAGCATTGAATCTCCGTTTATATCTGCTATAACTGGTGTTGTGGGAAGTGTGCGCACCCCTGGCAGATGCTGGCTCCACACCACACCTCCCTGCAGTTTGGCTTTATCTATGGGACTTAAATTGTTTTTAAAATAAAATATCCCAAGCGTCACCAACGCAACCAGGATGAAGCCTGCCAGGCCAAATACCCAAGGAGGAATTCTTCTTAGTTTTTGCACTGGACCAGATGTGGTCTTTGTCTTCTGCTCGTAAATTTTAGATGATGAGGAAGAACTATCTGCAGACATTATGCTAAAAATTAGGTTTTACATCCATACCTCCCAGGATATAAGAAATATACTTTATTTAAAACCCTATACCCCAGGAGGTGAATTATGAAACACCCAACACAGATTAAAAAAATTTCTTTTAAAGGTAAAGATTTTTTCATCGGCATTGATGTTCACAAAAAGACTTGGTATGTATCTATTAGACATAATTCCCTGTTAATTAACTCTTTTGCTATAGAACCTGATCCTTATATTTTGTATAATCTCTTAAATAAAAATTATCCTCATGCTAATTTTTTTGTGGTATATGAAACAGGAAGATTTGGGTTCTGGATATATAGAGAATTTCAAAAACTGGGTATTAAATGTATGGTAGTAAATCCCGCTGATATACCCTCTACCCATAAGGAAAAAGACAAAAAATCTGATAAAATAGATTCTCACAAATTGGCTAGAGAATTGGAAAATAATAATTTAAGGCCTATATTTGTTCCATCTGAGGAAGCTCAGCACTTAAGGTCTCTTGTCAGATTATATTTAACTTATACCAAAAATATTACTAGGACTAAAAATCAAATAAAGAGTTTTTTGGATTATAATGGAATTAATCTACCTAAACATACGTCTTCTTGGTCTAATAATTTTATCACTTATCTATATTCTATAACTAT
>JALWFY010000051.1 GCA_027013815.1 Desulfohalobiaceae bacterium
AACAGAGAGGCCAGTTTATATGAGCAAGACGTTTATGAATATTTTTTTAGGATGTTAATCCATGGTATATTACACCTTGTGGGATATGAACACAGTGATACGATGTATGATTTAACTGAAAAAGTATCTATTTTTTTAAAGGATAATGGGTGTATATAATTGTATTATAGTTTAATAAACTGAAGTTCCGAAAATTGCAGGTTAGTATGAAAGATGGCAAAAGGCTAAAGGCGAAAGGCAAAAGGTATAGGACTTAAAATGCGAATTCTTCCCTTTAGCCTTTAGCCCTTAGCCTAAGGTAAACAAGGACTTAGGATTTAGAAGAAACGTAAATTTTTTTCACGTTTTTGAAATAAAAAGTTTAACAAGTTTTTTTAGGAGTTAAGGCAAATGAGACAGCTTTTGACTATTATTGATTTTCCAAAAGACAATATTTTGGCCCTATTAAATAGGGCGAAAGAGCTAAAAATCCAGAGGGCTATTTTAGATATATTAAAAGATAAGTGTGCAGTAATGATATTTGAGAAACATTCTACTAGGACCAGGATATCTTTTGAGGTGGCAGTTAAAGAACTAGGGGGATACTCTATATTTATGACTCCCAATGATTCTCAACTTGGGAGGGATGAGCCAATAAGGGATACTGCAAGGGTGGTTTCAAGATATGGACATTTGATGATAGTGAGGACATTTGCCCACAAAAAATTAGAAGAACTTGCTAAATATTCCAATGTCCCTCTTATAAATGCATTAAGTGATGAATATCATCCATGTCAGGTGATGAGTGATCTGCTTACCATATATGAAAGGACCCCTGATTTTTCAGGACTCAAAATAGCATGGGTTGGAGATGGCAACAATATGGCCCATTCTTGGATAAATGCTGCTACAATGCTCCCCTTTACCCTGCATCTTAGCTGTCCTAGGGGATATGAACCAGACGAGGATATAGTCCAAAGGGCAAGGTCCTTAGGGGCAAAGATCTTATTTTCCTATGATCCAATAGAGGCAGTTAAAGATGCAGACTATGTAAATACAGATGTGTGGACATCTATGGGTATGGAAAATGAAAGAGATATAAGGACTAAGGTATTTTTGCCATACCAAGTAAATATGGAACTTTTAAATAATGCAAAAAAGGATGTAAAAGTAATGCATTGTCTTCCTGCCCATAGGGAGGAAGAGATTACAGAAGAGGTAATAGAAAGTGAATTTTCAATAGTTTGGGACCAGGCAGAAAATAGACTACATATGCAAAAGGCCATATTAGAGTGGATATTTTCAGGAGATTAGTTTTTATTATTAAATTTGGCATGAAAGGCTAAGATAGAGTGGAACTTTGTTCCACTTTGAATTAATGGGAGGGAATATGGGTGATATAAAAAAAGTAGTACTTGCATATTCTGGAGGATTAGATACCTCTGTTATTTTAAAGTGGATAAAAAATACATATAATTGTGAGGTAATTACCTTTACAGCGGATCTAGGTCAGGGAGAAGAGCTTTCAGGTCTGGAACAAAAGGCCAAGGATACCGGTGCGTTAAAGGCATATATTATGGATCTAAAAGAAGAATTTGCCAGAGATTATGTATTCCCGGCATTTAGGGCCCAGGTGATATATGAAGGTAGGTATTTGCTTGGTACGTCTCTTGCCCGGCCTTTGATTGCAAAAAAGATGGTAGAAATAGCAAGGCAAGAGGGGGCAGATGCTGTGGCCCATGGTGCCACTGGAAAGGGGAATGATCAGATAAGGTTTGAGCTTTCTGTGATGGCCTTAGAGCCAGACTTAAAGATTATAGCCCCGTGGAGGGAATGGAATTTGAGGTCTAGGACAGATCTTATTAATTATGCAAAGGAAAATGGTATCCCTGTGCCAGTTACAAAGGAAAAGCCATATAGTTGTGATAGGAATCTATTACACCTCAGTTTTGAGGGTGGAGAATTAGAAGATCCATGGATGGAAGGGTCAGAAAATACCTATGTACTTACAAATCCCCCTGAGAGTGCCCCAGATGAACCTCAAGTCATAACCCTGGAGTTTGAACATGGTGATCCAGTGGCAATAGATGGGAGGAGATATAGTCCGTCAGAGATTATATTAAAGTTAAATGAAATTGGTGGATTACATGGAATAGGCAGGGTAGATATGGTGGAGAACAGGTTTGTAGGTATGAAGTCCAGGGGTATTTATGAAACACCTGGTGGGACTATAATTCATGTTGCACATAGGGACTTAGAGGGTATATGCATGGACAGAGAACTCATGCACCTAAGGGATAGCTTGATCCCTAGATATGCAGAAATGATATATTATGGTTTTTGGTTTTCCCCTGAAAGAGAGGGACTTCAGAAATTTTTTGACGAGACCCAGAAAAATATATCTGGTACTGTTAGACTCAAGCTATATAAAGGAGGGGTTTATCCCTTGGGCAGGAAGTCACCTTATTCCCTGTATAATCCAGAGGTTGTAACCTTTGAACAAGATGAGGTGTATAACCAGGGAGATGCGACTGGTTTTATTAAGCTGCAGGGTCTTAGGCTTATGGCTACTAGGCTAAAGAATAAAAATTAAATGGAGTCGTATTCATGTGGAAAGGAAGGTTTAAGGCTGATATTGATGAGTTAGTACTTGAATATACTGCTTCCATAGATGTGGACAGGGAATTTGCCATATTTGATATAAAGGGGTCTATTGCACATGCAAAGATGCTAATAAAACAAGGGATTTTGACAAAAGAAGAGGGTAAAAAGATAATAGAGGGTCTCAAAGATATCTTTAAAGAGATTGAAAATGGGGAGTTTCCTTGGAGATGGGAACTAGAAGATGTGCATCTAAATATAGAGATGCGTCTTACTGAATTAATAGGTGATATAGGGAAAAAACTCCACACTGCCCGTAGTAGAAACGATCAAGTTGCCCTTGATTTTAGGCTTTTTGTGTCTAGTAGATTGAAATTTTGGAAAACTGCCCTTTTGAGATTGATAGAGGTATTTTTAAAAAGGGCACAGGAAAATATAGATGTGATCATGCCTGGATTTACTCATCTTCAGCCTGCACAGCCAATTAGCCTTGCCCACCACCTCCTAGCATATGTGCAGATGTTCAAAAGGGATGTGGAGAGGATTGAGGATTTTTTAAAAAGGGTAGAAATATCTCCTTTAGGCGCAGCTGCCCTAGCTGGCACCACCTATCCTATTGACCCTGAGTTTGTGGGAAGAGAACTTGGGCTTGGAGGGGTGTTTGAAAATAGTATGGATGCAGTATCTGATAGGGATTTTGTGTTAGAAGGATTATTTGCTGGCTCTATTATTATGATGCACCTTAGTAGATTTTGTGAAGAAATAATTATGTGGGCCAACCCTAACTTTGGTTTTGTCTTATTGCCAGATGAATTTGCAACTGGGTCTTCAATCATGCCCCAAAAGAAAAATCCTGATGTAGCAGAACTTATGAGGGGTAAGACTTCTAGGACCTTTGGAAACTTGATAACTCTTTTATCCCTTATGAAGGCCCTTCCACTTGCATATAATAGGGATATGCAAGAAGACAAACCTCCATTTTTAGATACAGACAAGATAGTCTCAATGTCCGTTGTAATTATGACAAAGATGTTGGAAAAAATTGAATTTAATATTGAAAACATGAATAAGGCATTAAATAAAGGTTATTTAAATGCCACAGAGCTTGCCGATTATTTAGTATTAAAGGGTATTCCTTTTAGGGAGGCCCATCATATTACAGGATCATTAGTGGCTTATGCAGAACAGAAACACAGATATTTAGAAGAACTTAAAATAGATGAGTTTAAAGAATTTTCCCCTTTAATTGAAGAAGATGTATATGAAGTGTTAGACTACAAAAATGCAGTTAGTAGGAGAAATGCATTAGGGGGAACTGGTATGGAATCAATAAAGAGGCAAATTAAGGAAAATATTAATTGGTTAGATAAAAAAACTGGCGGAAGCGTATAGGAGTCGAACCTACCGGCGGCCTCTCGACCGCCCACTGGATTTGAAGTCCAGGCGCCACACCGGTGACGTAACGCTTCCGCTTAAAGGAGACTTAATATATATTTTTTGAAAAAATGTAAATAGATTAATAGGCAATAAAAAAATAAAAATAAGAAATATCGACAATTAAGGAGGTTATAAAAGTTGAATAATTTTGCCAAGAATTTAGTAGTGTGGATAATCATTTCTTTAGTGCTTGTGGCCCTGTTCAATATGTTTAATAGGCCTGTTAGCCCCCAGTCCAAGATAACATATTCTGAATTTGTCAAATTGGTGAAACAAGGAGAGGTCGCTGGGGTGAAGATTGAAGGAGAAAAGGTTATTGGGAAATTTTTGAATAATAAATCATTTATCTCTTATATTCCAAATAATGACCCTAATTTACTTCCTCTTTTGCTCAAAAAAGGTGTTTCTGTTGATGTAAAGCCAAAAGAGGAGTCTCCTTGGTATATCACCCTGTTGGTCTCATGGTTTCCCATGCTCTTGTTGATTGGGGTATGGATATTTTTTATGCGGCAGATGCAGGGTGGAGTTGGTGGAGGTAAGGCCTTTTCTTTTGGTAGGTCCAGGGCAAAGTTGGTGTCAGAGGAAAAAAATAAAGTAACCTTTGATGATGTAGCTGGAGTAGAGGAGGCAAAAGAAGAATTACAAGAAGTGGTGGAGTTTTTGAGAAATCCCAAAAAATTTACTAGACTCGGTGGTAGAATACCAAAAGGGGTGTTATTAGTAGGTCCTCCTGGGACTGGAAAGACCTTACTTGCAAGGGCAGTGGCTGGTGAAGCTGGAGTGCCATTTTTTTCTATTTCTGGATCAGATTTTGTGGAGATGTTTGTTGGAGTTGGAGCTGCAAGGGTAAGGGACCTTTTTATGCAGGGGAAAAAACATGCCCCGTGTCTTATATTCATTGACGAGATAGATGCAGTGGGGAGACAGAGGGGGGCAGGTCTTGGAGGCGGTCACGATGAAAGGGAGCAGACCTTGAACCAACTCTTGGTTGAAATGGATGGATTTGAGACCAATGAGGGTGTGATATTAATTGCTGCCACAAATAGGCCTGATGTATTGGACCCTGCACTCC
>JALWFY010000052.1 GCA_027013815.1 Desulfohalobiaceae bacterium
TTAATCTCTTTCCCATAGGTGTTGGGATATCCACTTTGTCTAATCTTATACCTCCAAGGATAGCAAACAAACCAGCCTTTGCAGCAGCAGAAGCAGCAGAACCTGTAGTAAACCCTATCCTAAGGCCTCTATTTCCCATAAATGGAGTCCCCAGCAAGGTCTAAGAGTGCATTTATAGTTGCGCTAATTAGGGGAGACCCACCCTTTCTTCCCCTTAACACAATATATGGGACTGGAGATCTTTTAATTAATTCTTCTTTTGATTCCTCTGCCCCAACAAACCCCACTACCATCCCAATAATCAGGGCAGGTCTAATCTTTCCACTATCCATTAAATCCAAGAGGTGAAACAATGCAGTAGGTGCATTCCCAATTCCAAATACAAGACTATCACCCAAGGACATTGCATGTTCAATTGCAACCATTGACCTAGTACATCCCCTTAATCTTGCCTCCTTTGCTACCTCCTCATCCCCTACCAAACACTGAACATCTACATTGAATCTATTGAGCCTCCATTTACTTATTCCTGACCTTGCCATGTTTGTATCTGTCACAATAGTACATCCCCCTCTTATTGCAGATATACCAGATTCCAATGCAAGTGGATGAAACCGTATATTGTCCAACACATCAAAGTCAGCAGTAGAATGAATTATGCGTCTTACCACCATCCACTCATCCCTTGAAAAAGGGATAGTCCCCTTTATTTTTTTTGTGGTTTGTTCAATTATCTCAAATGACCTTGTCTCAATATCGTTGGGGATTACTATCCTATTCATAAATACTCCTCTAACTATATATATTTAGCAAACTAAAGTTCCGAAAACTGGAGGTTAACATGAAAGACGGCTAAAGGCTAAAGGCTAAAGGTATAGGAGTCAAAATGCGAATTCCTCCCTTTAGCCATTAGCCTTTAGCCCTTAGCCTTATATATCGTTTTTGAGAATAAAAGCTTATTACACTTACTTTGAAATCACCAATGTCCAATATAATGCTTTTTTTCCCTTTAATTCCCTTACATCCTCTATCACCTTCTGGTCTTCAAACCCACATCTAATAACCGCCAGGCTTGAATCTATTCTATTTGTCTCTTCCAAAGATTCCACTATATCATCTATATTTTTATACGCCTTTAAAAATACTATATTATCAGAAACTTCTGAAACACGCCTCAGATGATGCCCTCCAAGTGCTCCAGACATAATAGTGAGTGATTCTTCTCCTTCCACTAAAACAGTATTGGTTGCAGCGGCTGCTGCTTGATATGAGGTAATGCCAGGAACTACCTGAATTTCAATATTGGGATCTAAAGACATCAAGCTCTTCATCAAATACCCAAAGGTGGAATAGGTCAAAGGATCACCAAGGGTTAAAAACGCCACATCCTTCCCTTCTTTGATGTCTTTTAATACCTTTTTGGCATGGTCTAACCACCATTTTTCCGCCTCTTCTTTATTTAAGATCATAGGAAATGAAAGAAACTCACATATTTTATTAGAAGGGATATATTTTCTTGCAATATCATAGGCCAGAGAATGAGAATTCTTTGAAGAAGACGCAGAATAAACAACATCTACATCCTTTAATATTTCCACTGCCTTTATTGTAATTAAATCTGGATCTCCTGGACCAACACCTATTCCATA
>JALWFY010000053.1 GCA_027013815.1 Desulfohalobiaceae bacterium
CGCCGCCAGCGTTCATTCTGAGCCAGGATCAAACTCTCAGGTTATATACTCTCCCTATTCCTATAGGGCTACCTACTAACCTTACCTCTCCTCCACCCTATCCTCTCTATCTAATTGTCAATGAACTAAACATCTTATCTCAACTTTCGCTGCCTGTTTTTTCACTCACGCAACGAAGAAAGGACTATATAGATTTGAGCCTAAGTTGTCAACATCTTTTTCCATTAAATCTAAATTTTTTACAATTCCATACTTATATATATGAAATTATTGTCTTATCTATTTTACTACTCCCTTGATTAAGGCGTAATAAATTGCATCTACCAATTTTTCTATTTCCTGTTCAGAGATTATATAAGGCGGCATTATATAAATTAGATTTAGAAAAGGTCTTATCCACACCCCATGGTCCACAAAATACCTTTGGGCTTTTGCCACATTTACTGGTGACTCTGTTTCTACAACTCCAATAGCACCTAAAACCCTAACGTCTTTAACACCGCCAAGACCGCTTATCTTTTCCATTTCTTTTTTCAATGTATATTCTATAGTGTGTACCTTTTTTTTCCAGTCCCATGAGAATAATAGATCTATAGAGGCCAGAGACACATTACAGGCCAAGGGATTGCCCATAAAGGTTGGGCCATGCATAAATACCCCTGGCTTACCTTCAGATATAACCGTGGCTACTTCTCTGGTACATAAAGTAGCTCCAAAGGTCATATACCCACCAGTTAATGCCTTCCCTACACACATAATATCAGGACAAACTCCACAATGCTCACTTGCAAATAATTTTCCTGTTCTACCAAAGCCTGTTGCTATTTCATCAAAAATAAGCAACACATCAAATTTATTACACAATTTTTTAAGTTTTTTTAAATAGGTAGGGTGATAAAACCTCATTCCACCTGCACCTTGAACAATTGGTTCAATTATTATTGCTGCTATTTGGTGATTATATCTTTCCAATATGTTTTCCATATCTTGTATATCCATATCATCCCAGGTCCCACCAAAAGGGATCCTTGGAGCAGGGGCAAAATAATGCTTTGGTAATATATGTCTAAAAATTTCATGCATGCCATTTATGGGATCACAAACAGACATTGCCCCAAAGGTGTCTCCATGATAACCCTTCATCACTGTTAGCAGACGGTTTTTTTTTATTTTTCCTTTAGAAATCCAATATTGAAATGCCATCTTTATGGCAACTTCAACTGACACAGAACCTGAGTCTGCAAAAAACACAGTATCTAACCCATTAGGAGTGATTTCTATTAATTTCTTAGCAAGGTGGATAGCTAGCTCATGCGTTATGCCTCCAAACATCACATGTGCCATTTTTTCCAATTGAGCCTTTATTGCTTGGTTTAAAACTGGATGATTATACCCATGGATCACTGCCCACCACGATGCCATCCCATCAATTAATTCCCTATTATCATATAAGCGTATCCTCACTCCCTTGGCATCTTTGACCAAATAAACTGGCAACGGCTCCTTCATTGAAGTATAAGGATGCCAAATATGTCTTTTGTCAAATTGTAGAAGACCATCTATATCCATAAATTAACACCTCTTTATTAAAATTAGGTTATTACAAAGTTAGAATAGACGAATTTAGAATTATATATTAAAAACAAGGAAAAATCTATAATAAGGGAAATACATGAAATCAACTAGTTATCATCTTAAAAAAGACCACACCATACAGGGCATAGAACATCTAACAGAGATAGAAGATAAAGAATATTTACAGAGACAAGACATACACTATCTCTGTAAATTTTGCAAAACCAGAATTACTTCATGGAAATTCAAGATAAAGGTCTATGGAAAATTTAAACATATCTGTGTAAATCCAAATGGAATTATATTTGAGCTAGGATGTTTTTCAGATGCATCAAACTGTGTCCCTACCCACAATCCAACAAAGGAATTCACGTGGTTTCCTGGATATGCATGGCAGGTAATTCTCTGTTCAACCTGCCTAAATCATTTAGGATGGTTATACACTTCTAATAATAGCTATTTTGTTGGCTTAATCCTTACAAACCTAATTGAAGAACAAGAAAAGAATTAATCAAATAATAATATAATAGACAAAGAGAATATATTATTTAGTTATTTTATGTATATTTTTAAGCAACAATCTTGTCCATTTGGAACTAAAATCTTTAACATCAATTATCTGAGACCTAGAGTAACCTAGGCCTGGTATTAGATGTATAGGTTTAGGGAGAGGGGATGTTATAACGACTATTATCCTTTTGTGTTTTGATAAATAGTATATAGCTCCAATACATTTCACCCAATTTTCATGGAATTTCCCAAAATATATAGTCCATGTGAGAGGCTGCTTTTTATTGTAGTATCTATCATATATATAATATTTAGAACTTACCTTATAGGGTATTTTTTTAAACCCATTTTTTTTGCTCTTTTGAAAAATTATATTTAAAAATTCATTCATTGGCCCTTTAAAAAAAAATGATTGTATAATCGTTGGTCCAAATCTCCTCACATTATCTCTAATCAACACAAAACCATGGGGAAGATTCAGACAGACACCTAATCCAGATAATAGGTCTCCCTTAAGGACTCCTAAAGGAGATGTGTGAACCTCTTTGGCTCCATTCTGTATAGGAAATGGAGACCATCCTTTTTGATACAGACATCTTTGGTAAGAAGATAGAAATACCTCTAAATCTTCCTTTTTACCTCCAATTGTGGCCTCTTTTGCTAATTTATGGGCAATCCTTAGACATTCCTGTTCATCCTTATCAAAATCCCATTGACCTGCCCCAGGTTTATACCACCTAGTAGTGGTACAGGAGGTAAGAAAACAAGTGAAAAAAATAATTAATAGGAGCTTTTTATATTTTTTCATTGACCCCTTATCTCATCTATATTTCGTTTTATATAATCTGGAGTGTCCCATGGATTTAAAGGAAACAAACGCCTCGGCTGTCTAATGGTCTGTCCTTGATCCCTTGTAAAACTTGTAATTCCATAAGTAAGCCATCCTCTCTTTTCCTTATTTGAAAAAACTGCAAATGGAATAGATATATATACCCCTTTTTCTTCTGCCTTTCTATTCTTTGGGGACTTAAAGACAGAGGTATCTGTCTTTGTAAACCATGCACCTACAGTAAAATATTTAAAGGATCTCCTTAAAATGATGCTGACTCCCTTATCACCTGCCAAAAATCGACCGATTTTAAGTCCTGCTTCCAGTCCTTGACTAGGCCATATCTGGGCATAACAATTTATAAATCCAGTATAAAAAGTCTTAGAATCTTTTTTCAAACGAAAATTATCGTCTATGGCCCTCTTTTTTACTATTTCAGATTCAAGACCAAGTCCAAATCTCCCGTCATGGAAATATCTAAATCCCTCAAATCCTATGCCAGCATATCCATATTCAAAATACCCTATTGCACTCCTAAATAAGATTGAATATGGCAGTTTAAATAATTGATCAATGGCCAGTTGAGATATCCTTGGCTCAGACCGCCTTTCATATAACACCATATCAGTCCTAGTGGACTCTGGCTCTAAAGGTGGAAATATTAATTGTTTATATTGATTAAATAATGTGAGTTCCAATTCTCCCCTGACCAAGGTACCTTCAAATGGATAAAGATTTAGAGAAGATCGAATAATACCTTTGTGTTTAAAAAAGCCACTCCTATTATTTAAAAAAGTATATATCTTGGGTTCTATTTTAAAAGACCACCATTTTTCCTTGGGTCTTACAAAAGGAGATACTCCCTTGCCAGCCAAAAATTTCTTTAAATTGTCCTCTTTGTAGAGATCTAGATTAGAATAGGTCAAAAATATATTTTTATCTATCCTGCTGGATAAAAATGCCCTTAAATCTTTTCTATTACATCTTAGACTATCAAGTACCTGGGAATCCCTTTTTAGATTTATATAAAAGGTCTCTATCCTTGGGGGACACAGGTTGTCTATGATCTCTGCTACTCGTCTAATAGCCCTCATTGGAGATAAGTACTTAGAATTATCTACTTCTACCCACACACTATTATTACTTGCGGCAACCTTAATATCTGTAAATCCGTCTTGTTTTAACTCATTTGCCAAAATCTTTGAAAGTTCTGAATTTGTTGCAAAGTACGCCTTAAACCTCAATTTTTCATAGGCCTTGTATGGAGATTCCTTTTTCCACCCTAAAAATCCTTCTGGATCCAAAGGGAGATCCACATTAACCCCAAGAGCAACCCAACTACCCCGCATTAGTGCCAATTTGGCTCGAATACTTGATCCCAATTTATACTTTATCCCTATATTAATTGGTATCTTACTATTATCCTCTTTTTTTATATTTCCGTTATTATCAATAAAACCAAACATATTTTTATAGTCTATACTGGAATATTCAGCACTAAAAGTCAGGTCTTTGCTAATATGATATTCAATCCCCCCAAAGGGCCTTGTCTTTCTAAAAGGGGATGACAATAGAAAAGAAAAGGCCTTATCCCCCCCATTACCAGCGCCTGAGCCTAGTGTTCTATACGGCTCCCCAGAAAGTATTCCTTGACCTAGCCCAAATGTAATATCTAAGTTTTGAATCATTTTAGACATAACAATATAGCGCTGGGCAAAAAGGGCTGTGCCTGTAGCATCAAATGCACCAATTGCAATTTGTGGCAAGATGTTTGTCTCTTTTAAAAGGACTAGCCTAGCTCCTGCAGACCTATCCTTATAATGCCCATATCCATATCCTTTAAATGCATCAATGGTATTTATTTCTGTAAATTGACCGTGTATTTCAAGCCTATTAAAGAGACCAATTGCACCACCAAAATAGGAATACGGGTTATTATTACCATAGGTGAGCCTAATATGCCAATCAGGGAGGATCCTGGCATTTGGCATTTGCCATATCCCAGTATAGCTCTCTAGGGAATCTAGAGGTATGGCATAGGAAAAGGGAAATACCTTTGTTGTCATCAAGACGCAAAAAAAGAATCCTAAAAGGACCTTATGCGTCATTTTCAAGATTCCTCTGTCTAGCATTGGAAATAAATTCTAAAAAGAAAACAAGGAATAT
>JALWFY010000054.1 GCA_027013815.1 Desulfohalobiaceae bacterium
TAATGAAAAATTTGGGATTTTAAATTTTGGATGGTGGAGGGAAGCGTTGCTTCCTTTTGGCTTGCGCCTATTATAAGGATTTTGTTATTGTTAAAATAGATTCTAAGATAAAGTGGAACAGAGTTCCCCTATTAAGATAATTGCCATGCACGAGATTGGTAAACTACTTATACAAATTGGTCTCTTGTTTATAGTGGTAGGGCTGATAGTCATGGTCCTACCCAAGATCCCTTTGAGTAAATTTCCCATTGGGCGGTTACCAGGGGACATTTATATAAATAGGCCTGGATTTAAATTTTATTTTCCATGGGTAAGTTGTCTTATAATCAGTATTGTCTTGAGTGTTATATTTTATTTATTCAGAAAATAACAGGTAAGTTATGGACCAGATCTATGTTATAAAAGAGGTGTTAAATTTTTATGAAGGAAAACAAGGGGTTGTAGTTTGTGGTTGGGTTCGTACTAGAAGGGATTCAAAGGGATTTTCCTTTGTTGAAATAAATGATGGATCATGTCTTAAAAATCTACAACTTGTTATAGATCATGGAACCTTACCCTTGGATGAAGTAAAGAGAATAACTACAGGTGCGTCAATTAGGGCAATTGGCGACATTGTGCCTTCCCCAGGGAAAAAGCAAAAATGGGAAATGCATGTGAGAAAATTAGAGATCCTAGGGGAGGCAGATCCAAATAAATATCCATTGCAGAAAAAAAGACATTCTGATGAATTTTTGAGAAAAATAGCACACCTTAGGGTAAGGACAAATAAATATGGTGCAATATATAGGATAAGGTCTAGGGCTGCATTTTTGATCCATAGGTTTTTTCAACAAAGACATTTTTCATATATCCACACCCCTATAATCACCTCCTCTGATTGTGAAGGGGCAGGGGATTTGTTTCAGGTGATAAAAAGGGGTGAGGAACTCGACAGTTTTTTTAAAAGACCTGCATTTTTAACTGTATCTGGTCAACTCACTGCTGAGGCCCTTTGTATGGGCCTTGGAAAGGTATATACCTTTGGCCCTACATTTCGAGCAGAGGACTCTAATACCCCAAGACATGCAGCAGAATTTTGGATGGTAGAGCCAGAAATGGCCTTTTATGACCTTGAACAGGACATTGATCTGGCCGAGGAATTGATAAAATACGTGGTATCAAATGTAGTCAAAGAAAATTCAGAGGATATTGAGCTGTTTACAAGATTTGTGGACAAGGGGTTATTAGAGCGTTTGAATAGGGTAATAGAAGAGCCCTTTGTTAGGATAGAATATAGTGAGGCCATTTTTATACTAAAACATGCAGATAAAAAAGAGAACTTTATATTTAAACCAGAGTGGGGAGAGGACCTTCAGACTGAACATGAGAGATACTTGAGTGAAAAACATTTTAACCTCCCAGTTGTAGTATATAATTATCCAAAAGACATAAAGCCTTTTTACATGCGCTTAAATGACGATGAAAAGACTGTTGCTGCAATGGATATCCTTCTGCCTCAAGTAGGGGAAGTGGTGGGGGGAAGTCAAAGGGAAGAAAGATATGATGTGCTGGTTAGAAATATTGAACAGATGGGCATGGATATAGAAGACTACTTATGGTATCTGGATCTAAGGAAATATGGATCTGTTCCCCATTCAGGGTTTGGGCTTGGATTTGATAGATTGATTATGTTTTTGTGTTCAGTGCATAATATTAGAGATACAATACCATTTCCCAGGACTCCAGGTACTCTTAATTTTTAATTTTTATTGGGTCTGGGTTCCTTATATAAGTGTCCTTAATTTGAGATAAAATAGAAATTAAAATAATTACTAAGAGTCTTATTTTTAAACAAGGGATTACTATGCAATCTGAAAATTTTAATGATATAATATGCAAAAAAATAGAAGGACAAGGTCTTCCCAAAGAGATATGCAAACTATTTATCCATTACTATAACAAACTCAGAGAACAAGGAGATGAGAGTGGTTTTATTAGGGAGCAGGATATAGAACCCATTGACCATATACAGGATATCCAGGCCCTGGGCCCAGAATATTCTAGGTTGGGCGAGAGTTCTTTAGATAAACTAGTATTTATAAAATTAAATGGTGGTCTTGGTACCTCAATGGGTATGCCATACCCCAAGTCCTTTTTGCCAGTTAAAGAAGGTTATACCTTTTTAGATATATCAATCCTTCAAACCAGATACCACAATATCCCATTGGTCTTAATGAATAGCTTTTCCACACACGAGATAGTTGATAATTATCTGAGAAAAAAATGGGAAAAAGAACTCTCTAGGATTTTTTGTTTTTTGCAACATAAATATCCCAAGATAGTAGCAGAAGACCTCTCTCCTGCCACTTATCCAGAAGATCCTAAAATGGAATGGAACCCCCCTGGCCATGGTGATATATATGGGGCCCTTTATCTCTCTGGTACCTTGGGGAAGATGTTAGACCAAGGGAAGAAATATGCCTTTATATCAAATATAGACAATTTAGGAGCAACCTTTGACAGAGGGATATATGGATATTTTATAAAACAAGGATTCCATTTATTAATGGAGGTTGCGCCACGCCTTAAAAGGGACAAAAAAGGGGGACACCTCGCCCTATTCAATAATAAGATTATATTAAGGGAAATAGCCCAATGTCATCCATTGGATATGAAATATTTTATGGATGTGTCTAAACATAAGTATTTTAATACAAATAATATATGGATAGACTTAGAGTATCTATACTCATATATTAAAAAAAATGGCATTCCTAAATTACCTTTGATTATAAATCCAAAGAGACTCAATCCACGCGATGACCTGTCCAAGATGGTGTATCAACTAGAAACTGCTATGGGTTCTGCAATTTCTGTGTTTGACCATACTGGAATAATTAGGGTAAATAGAAATAGATATATACCTGTTAAGACAACTCCTGACCTACTCCTTATAATGTCTGACTGTTATAAACTTGGACATGGTTTTAAGATAATATCTACCCTTGGGGATGGGAATCCTATGCCATATATTACCCTGGATGAGAGGTTTTATAAAAAAATAGATGACTTTATGGAGAGATTTCCTGAAATTCCAAGCTTAAAGGAGTGTTTTTTATTTTCTGTAAAAGGAGACATAGTATTTGAACAAGGGGTAAAATGTGTTGGAGAGGTGTATGTTGAGTCAAGGGATTCAAAGCAAAAAATAATAAGTAATATCCTATTGACTGGAAAAAAGATATTATAGGCAAAGGGCAAGAGGCCAAGGGCAAAGGATAGTCTATGAATTATGATGATAGGTTACTATTAGAATAGATGAACTGTAAAACGAGGAAAAAGAGGGTTCACTATTATAAATGGAGAAAATTATGTTAAAAGATAGATTTGAACTTATATGGAAGAGAGAGATAAAGGAACTAGATTCAGTTGCTACTTTTTATAGATATAAAAAGAATGGAGCACAAATACTTTCAATCCAAAATAAGGATGAGAACAAGGTCTTTGGAATTACATTTAGGACGCCACCAAAAGATTCAACAGGGGTGGCCCATATACTAGAGCATTCTGTGCTGTGCGGGTCAAAGAAATATCCATTAAAAGAGCCATTTGTGGAACTCTTAAAGGGCTCCCTTCAGACCTTTTTAAATGCCCTTACCTTCCCAGACAAGACATCCTATCCTGTTGCGTCTCAAAATAAAACAGATTTTTACAATTTAATAGATGTGTATTTAGATGCAGTATTTAATCCCCTCTTGACCAAAGAGATATTTTTTCAAGAAGGGTGGCACCTTGAAATAGACCCAGAAGACATAAAAAAATCCCAGATCGTTGGGGTTGTTTATAATGAAATGAAGGGGGCATATTCTTCTCCTGATTCCATGTTAATTGAATATTCACAGCAAAGCCTTTTCCCTGGCTCACCTTATGGATTTGATTCTGGTGGGCACCCAGATGAAATTATAAAATTGAGCTATGAGGAGTTTAAAAATTTCCATGAAAGGTATTATCATCCCTCAAATAGCCGGATCTTTTTTTGGGGAGATGATCCAGAAGAAGAAAGGCTTGAGATAATAGATAGATATCTTAGCAAATTTGATCAACAAGAAATTGACTCAGCTATTTGGTCAGGACAAAGATTTTCAGGACCTAAGGAATTTGAATATAAGTATCCCTCTGAAGGTGATGGCAAATCAATGATCACCTTTAATTGGCTTTTAGAAGAGACTTCGTTGTTATATGTAAATTTTGGACTGCAAATACTGGAATATTTACTTATTAATATGGATTCTTCTGTACTTAAAAAGAATTTGATTGAATCAGGATTAGGAGAGGGGATTTGTGGTATAGGTCTAGAAGAGGATTTAAAGCAGATGTATTTTTCAACTGGTTTAAAGGGGGTTTGTTCAAAGGATTTTGGTAAGGTCTGGGACGTAGTTTTAGATACCATGGAAGATGTTTATAAAAATGGTTTTGATAAAGACCTGGTAGAGGCAGCAATAAATAGCTTTGAGTTTGATCTCAGGGAGCTAAATAGTGGTAATTTACCAAGGGGACTTGTGGTGATGTTTAGGGCCTTAACTACCTGGCTCTATGATGAAGATCCATTGCTCCTCCTTTGTTTTGAAAAACCCCTTAACTTTATAAAACAAAATATATCTGAAGGGGAGAGGATATTTGAGGAATTGATTGCAAAATATTTTTTAAACAACCCCCATAGGACTACTGTAAAACTCATTCCCAGTGAAAAGCTAAGAGATGAGATAGACAAAAGAGAACTAGAAAAGGTACATGAGGTATTGTCTCAAATAGAGGATATTGAAAAATATAGGGAACAAATTGAGTCTTTAAAAGAGTATCAGAAAAAACAAGACCTTCCAGAGGATTTACAGAGGATCCCATATGTAAAGACAGGGGACCTTTCAAAGGAAGAGTCAGATATTCCCACAAAGGTAGAGAGGATGGGGAGGTCCAATGTCTTGTATCATGATTTGTTTACCAATAATATTTTGTACCTAGATATTGCCTTTGATCTAAAATACCTGCCCCAGCGATATATAAATTATGTAAATCTAATTGGTCGAGCAATCACTGAAATGGGTACATCAAGGCACGACTATGTTTCCCTTGATAAACTCATTCAGGCAAAGACAGGTGGAATCCACCATGAGACCTTTGTGTCCAAACACCTGGAGACTGAAAAAGATGTAGGGTACTTGATTGTCAGGTCAAAGGTAATGAGAGATAATTTACCATGGGTCTTTGAGATATTAAATGAGGTCTTAAGTGACTTATATCTAAAGAATAAAGAGAGATTTTTGCAGATTTTGATGCAGGAAAAGGCCAAGATAGAGACAGGGTTGATTCCAGCAGGTCATATGGTAGTTTCAACAAGGCTTAAGTCAAAGTTGGATTCTAGTGCATGGATAAATGAGCAGATAGGGGGTATTAGCTATCTCTTGTTTTTAAGATATTTGATTAAAGAAGTAGAGAATAATTTTGATAAGGTGGCCGAGGACCTTGAAAAGATTAAAGGATTTTTATTTAATTCTACAAGGATTACATTTAATCTAACTGGGTCAGGCAACCTCCTAGATAAGGCGGATATTTATTTAAAAGAGCTCTATGACACCTTGTCTCCAAAGAGAAGGTCTCCACATAGGATGATCTATGAGGTAGTTTCAGGAAATGAAGGTATAAACATCCCTGCCCAGGTTAATTATGTGGGCAAAGGTATGAATTTAACAGGTGTTGGATATAAGTTTAAAGGATCCCACCTTGTTGCAACAAGGTATCTTAAGAATACCTATCTATGGAATAAGGTGAGGGTAGAAGGTGGTGCATATGGGGCGATGGTCTCCCTTGATAGGTTCTCTAATATCTTGTCTTTTGTATCTTATAGGGATCCAAATACCTGGGACACCTTAAAGGTATATGATGGTGCCTCTGAGTTTTTGAAAGACATAGATATCTCAGATAGTGAGCTAGAAAAGGCCATTGTTGGTACCATTGGAGACATAGATAGGTATAGACTGCCAGATGCCAAGGGCCTTCTAGCTATGATGAGATATTTAGTTGGAGATAACAAGGACAAGAGACAGAAATTGAGAAATGAGGTCCTGTCCTGCACACGAAATGATTTCAAAGAACTAGGAGAGTTAATTTCTTGTCTAAGAGATAAGGGCACTGTAGTTATCCTTGGATATGAGAAAAAAATAAGTGAGGTTGTAGAAAAAGGTATTGAGATACCACATAGATGGAGTATAAAGTAAAGCAGAGCTTCACTTTAAGGGCTTGCGCCTAGTAAGGATATTATTCCTTATTGAAAAATAGCCCGAAGGGCTAGAATAAAGAGAAGCTCTGCTTCTCTTTAGGGCTTACGCCTATTATAAGGATTTTATTCCTTGATTAAATCTGGCCTGAAGGGCCAAGATAAAGTGGAACGAGGTTCCACTTTAAGGGATTTTGTGCTTTATAATGAAAAAGATCCAGGACCTATATTCTCCTTCTTTTTTGAGACTGATATGATATTTTGTAAAGATAGAGAGCACCCTATTTAGCTTTTTCTTTTTTATCACATACAAGACAGATGGTTCTTTTTCATTGATTTCTTTTATTATATATTCTTCAGAGGATTTTTGTCCCTTGTTTTTGCTGGTGGTAAGTTCTTCTACTTCACAATTTAGATAAAGGCTTATGCCCCAAAATGGGACAGAATCTATAAAGGCCACTTCCTTTGGTATTGGATTTATGATATTTTTTATCTCCTTGGCCATTAATCTGCTGTCTTTTTTATATGGGAACCTAGACATTGCAAATTTCACTGTAAATAAAAATACTATCCAGAGCACTATATAACCCTTTGTCCTTTTTGACCGTAAGTCTATGGAAATATAGGGTGTAATAAATAATGAGATAGGGACAAAGAGGGGGAGTATGTAGAGGGGAAGACGGGATTTGGCAATAAAGAATATTGAAAATGGAACAAGTATCCATAACATAAGAAATGTGTGATACGGATCTTTTTTTATCTGCTCTTCCCACCAGGTTTTAGACCAGATTTTGTATTTAGAGAGTTTGCAGTTTTTTAAAAAGCTATATGTCCATGGAAGTATTCCAAAAATAAGGATTGGTATATAAATAATAAATGGCTTATACCATTGGGGATTCCTATGGTGTATCCCAGTAGCTACTCTTTTTAAAAATTCATTTACCACAAAGTATGATATAAGTCTGTGGTCTTTTAAAACTACAACAATATACCACCCAAATCCTATTATTAAAAAAAATAGAATGCTCAATGGGTTAAATATGGCAGAGAGTTTTTTTTTGTTTGAGAGCAATACAAAAATAATTATTGGGATTAAGGGTAGAATGCCTGGGGGACCTTTGGTCAAAAATGCAAGTCCAAAGCCCAGCCACATGACTATAATACCCATGGGGCTTGTTTTTATATCTCCCTCATTCCACCAATAGACGAATCCAGTAACAGCAAGTGTTTCCCATAAAGTAAGTATAGTGTCTGTGGTGATAAAATTAGCTGCAATAAATGGAAATATAGAGGTTGCATATATAATGGGTGGGGCAAAACTATTTTTAGGATATATCCTTTTTGCCATTAAAAATATCAAAAACACGGTTAAGGCAAAGGATATGCTATTTGCCAATCTTGCTCCCCATTCATTTTTACCTAATAGGGAAATGCCTCCAGCTATTGCCCAGTAGGTAAGAGGGGGTTTTGAAAAATGAGGTGTATCGTCATTTAGTTTAGGGATAATAAAATCCTTTGTGTGCAACATATATAGGGCAACATCTGTATATCTTCCTTCATCCCTTTCCCATAAGCCACGAGAGCCTTGAAATACCATAATAAATGCAAATGCCACTATTAAGACATATAGATTTATACTAATATTTTTCATATTTCTAATTCAAAATTAAAAATCAATCACCACAGGTTCAACTGTAACCCTCACCCCTTGTATTTCCTTTTCTCCCTGCAAACTCATTGCCTCTTCTTCAGATACTCCTGTTAAAAATAACACCAACACAACATCCTTAATCCCCATTTGTTTACTATATTTCGCTGCCTGTTCTATTCCTCTTTTGAGTTTTGACATACTTTCAAAGCTCTTTATCTCTATTATTCCTTTTTTGTTTCCATATTTTATATGCAAATCTACTTTGCCATTTCCTGTTGGAAACTCCGGGATTATATAACAATCATCACCAATTGCATTCATAAGCCAGTGATATAGATGAAAATGTCCTATTGCCTCATATATATTTAAATCACTTCTCCTTGGCATTTTTTTAAATGGTTTTAATCCCTTTTGCTTCAATCTCTTTAAATAGTCTCTATACCTATCTATAAGTGCCCTTAAATTTACTCTATCTTCTTCAAAAACATCTTCTAATTCATCCCCTATCCTCAATGCATGAACTGGTAGGTCTTCTCCTATAAGTTCATAAGTAAAAGCATTATATAATCTGGTTTGTATAAATGGATTTGAAAATCTACATACCTCAACTTCATCTCCTTTTAAATCTTTAACTGTCTCATAAGTTATTATACCATTCATATAAAGGTAATTACACCAATCTTTATCAAGAGAAAATTTTACATTATCATTTTCAAACAATTTCAATACATATTGAAAATATTTACTTTGGGCTTTTTTAAGTAAATTCAATACAGTATTATTCCATTCCACATAAAGAGACTTTCTATAAACTTCCTTCCATACTTTTATATCAATAACTTTATCTTTACCAGGATTGTATTTCTCAGTGAGTAATTCTCCAAACCAGCATGTGAGTCCTGGCTGTCCCTGTGTAGCTTTATACACTGCTTCTATCACGTCATCCTCTATCTTTTGTCCGCTTTCTTCTATGTACTGATTATATAGCCCTTTTACTTCCTTAAATGTAAAATTTTCTACCCTCAAGCTCCTTTGTATGTTAAATGGACTTCCTCTCTCACTTTTAACTCCAAGTACTGCCCTCACTCCTATTAATGCAAGCCCGTGAAGTAAGTAATTTTCTTTCTTTAAATATATGTCTCTAAATATCGTTACAAGTTCATCTATTACCCTTGTTAGAAGACTATCAAATTCGTCTATAAATAGTATTACTGGTTTTGTAAATATCCCTGCTTCTTTATAAAAAAATCCCTGAAAATCTTCCCATTTAGTAGGGGGAGATATTTTTATATCAAATGTGTCTCTGAACAATATTGGAATTCTAGTTAAAAATTCCTCTGGTTCTGAATCTTTTTTTAATCTAACCCCCTGCACACTCATCATTCCCACAATAAACTTATCAGGATATCTCTTTTCTATCTCTTTTTTTACTTCTCTCATGAGCCATGTCTTTCCTGTTTGTCTTGGTGCCCAGACTGTAAAATAATGACCAAACTTCTCTCCAATAAGTTTTTCCATGCATTCTTTAATTAATTCTTTTCTTGGAACGCAAAAATGTATTTCACAATCAACTGGTCCATATGAAAAAAATTTTCTCATAACATTTCTCTCTTAATAAAAATGGATTTTAAATGTTGAATTAAAAATATGCTTTTTTAGTGTTATGTATACCCCATATATTGCACAACATTTTTGCTATTTTAGATAAATCTTGATTTTCATAATAAGACTCATCAGGTGTTTTATAATAAGTCCATATTTCTCAATTCATCTTCGTTTAATTCGAGGGCGCAAATAAGACACACGCCTTTATAGAAAAATTCAGGTTCTTCTGATTCATCATTAAATAACTTTAAAATATGAAAGGTATTGTTTTCACATGCAGGGCAATTAAGTTCCTCTCTGATTATTTCTCTGTCCTCATAAAAGTCTCTAATTCTGTCCTGTTTCTTTAATTCAATATCATCTATGTTCATTTCATTATATTCTTCTCTCTTAGATTCAATCTTTTGCCTTAACTCATCTTTTTGTAAATCTGTTAATTCAGCTTCTCTATCCTGTAATTTTTCAATAATATCTTCACTAAAAATCTCTTCAAATTTATTTATATCTCTAACCTCAGAAATTATTTCTCTTATAAAGGGTATAATCTCAGTAAGGATAAACAAAGATTCGTCTATTGTATTAATATAATAATCATGAAAGTGGACAACATTGTTGCGTAGGTTAGCAAGACGTCTTAGAGCTTTTATCCTTCCATCCTGTAAATCAAAAAAAGCGTCATATCGTTTTATTAGTTCATCAAAAGTTATAGTCTTAAAATTTTCTCTTTTTTCCTTTAAAGCCTCTATTTTCTGCCTATAGGCATTTTTACAGATTTTTGATTGAATACGCCTAAATTTTACCAAATGTTCAACACTGTTATTTTTATCTAAAATCAGAACTTCATCAGTTTCAAAAAGATGTTGTTTCATTAAGCGTTCTACAGCAATGGCAAAGAGAACAATGGAAAGCTCTAGTTTCTCATTATTAAAGAAATAATTTATGGCTTCTTGTAAAATTGTTGATGTGTGCATAATTTTATAGCATTTTAAGTTTCGTAAATAAAATTCAACAAGTTACCAGCAAATGTTCTAATATCTTCTGAATTAGAATGTCCAATGTATGAGTGATGATCTGGATTTAATTGCTCACGAAAATTATGCAATTTATCTTTCCTTGCTTCATTAATTAAATTCTCTTCGTATAACTTTTCTATTAAATTTTTTAGTCGTAAATTTAAATATCTTTTTTCATACAATATTAATCGAAACCTTATCTTTATTTCATTCTCAAGAAATATTCTTAAATCTCTTGTTATATCATCTGATGATTCATTATCTACAAACCTTTTTATTTTAACAAACATTTTTTCATGTTCATCTAATAAAAGGTTATTTTTTTCTACACTTTCAAATTCACTTCCATTTGCAGTTCGTTTTATTTTATACAATGCATACTTATTATTCATAGAAAGTAATAAATTTCTTAAAAAATCTTCATAATGTGATAGGATAATTATTTGCCTTGCCTTAGAGTATAACTCCATAATTTTTAAAATAGTGACTCTTATTCTATTATCATCAAAACTTGTAATTGGATCATCTAATATAATAATCGTGTTTCTTAACTGTCCAGTTTGCATATTTTCAAGTTTTGCAAGAAATATAGAAAAAGCTAATGCTCTTTTATCTGAATCGCTTAGTATAAATTCTATATCATCATAACTAACTGGTTTATCCCGATATTTTATTTCAAGGGAAATTGTATTTTTATACCCTCTTCTTTCTATTTTCTTTTCTATTTTAAAATTTCTACTTCCCAATGATTCAAATATATTATTTACTTTTTCAAAATAGTTATTAATAAAAGTTTCTTGAGTTTCTTTTAATTTTGTTTCTTTTTCAGTGATTTGACTTTTTATATGATTAAGTTTTTCTTTTTGCCTATTTAATTTATCACATTTATCTTTTAACTTTATCCGTAATAATTTTATATTATAATCAGTTAAACTCTGTTGTAATCTGTCTAATTCTTTTTTTAACTCTTCTTGATTCTCAAATTTCTTTTTAAAATCATTAATTAAATTAGAAATATCCGTAATTTGTTTATTAAGATTTATTATAATTTTATTTATTTTATTTTCTAATTCAGAGATGTCTGAGATATTCAATTTATCTATTGATTTGTATGGTGATTGAATTTTTTCATTTTTTTTATCTCTAAGATCCTTAAGTAAATTATTTAAGGTATTTTTATATTCTTTTAGCTCTTGATTTAAATCAATTAGTAGATTATTAAAATTTCCAATTTTATTGTTCCATTTTTCACTATCAATATACTTGCTCGCTTCATCTATTATTTTATTAATAGAAGTATTATCCAATAGATTAAATTTATTGTTCTCTTCTTCTATTGTATTTGTTACTCTTTCCAAATTACTTTCAATTTGTTCAAAAAATTTCTTATATCCTTCACTAAAATATTTCTGATAAAGCGTAAATAATTCACTCTTGTCTAATGGTTGGCCACAAAATGGACATAAAGAGCTTATCTGACCTTCAACATAATAAAATCCTTTCCTTATCCATTCTTCTTCCAGTTTATCCTTCTTTTTAAATGAAGAATTAATATGAGAATATATTTTCTCTAATATAGCTTGATTTAAGTTTTCATAATTTTTTGCTAACAAATTATTAAAGTCTTGAAAAAGAGAAAAGAAATTTGGCTTTATTTCAATAGGCCATAATGTTTTGAGTTTTAATATTGAATCTATATTTTTCTTATTATCATTTATTCTATTGATTTTGTTTTTTATGTTTTCTATTTTCTTTTCCAAACTTTCTTTATTACACGATGAAACATCAAGTCTTAAAAATTCACTTAAGTCAAAGGAATGTGGTTGAAGTTCATTTAATATTTCTTTTTCTAAGTTTTTTATTTGATTGTTGCTTAATTCGTCCCTCACTCTTTTTAACTCTTTTATTTTATTGGCTAATGTTACTCCTTCTTCTCCTAACACAAATTCTGTTAATCTTTCTTTGTTATCTCTTGTAATAGTTAATCCCGTAAAAATATTTTTTTCTATAAATTTTGTATCAAATATTTCAATTTGATAGGGAAAACCATTAATATTATTCCATTGTTCATTTTTAAAGTTAACTGAATTTTCTCTATCAGAATCATCTATAAAATTTATTTGTACAGATTGAGATTGTTTTCCAATGGTTTTCCTGTTTTTTAAAATTGTAATGTTGTTCTCATTTAATGCGCGGAATATGTCGGCTAATGTTGATTTACCGTAAGTATTTAATCCAAAAAACAAAGTCATCGGCTCAAATTGATAGCTTCCCCCTCTTTTAAAATTTTCAAATGAGCCTACACCTACTATTTCTTGAATTCGTCTAATCATCAGCAAAAACTTCCTTTTCAAGTATTAACTTAATTGTCTTTTCTGCTTTTTCTTTAAGTTTGCGGATATGCTCAAGGGTTTTGAATTGGGTATCTAAAAAGGCTATGATTTCTTGCTGTTTTTCAAGTGGCGGAAGGGGGATTTTTATACTTTTTAATTCTTTTAGATTTATATTTGCCTGACCAATAATTGCCCTACATAGTGATTGAAGATAATCTTTTATAAAGTTTGAATTCATAAAATAAACTATATATTTGGGAATAACTTTATTATTATCAACTCTAAATCTTATCAGATAGGATGCAAAGACATAAGTGTCTTCTAAATCAAACAAGCCTGTTTTACCAACTAATTCCTTACTATTTGTTCTATTAAATAAGATATCTCCTTTCTGTAGTTTATATTTGTTTAATTCCTTTTCATTAAGTTTAATAAACTTCAAAGACGACAAATCAATATTGCCCCTATAAGTGATGTTATTCATTCCAAGGATAGGAATATCCTCGTCACTTCCATCTGCTTTTGAAGATAATCCATATTGTGCATAATTAATTAAGTCCCCCAATTCCACCCATTCCCAATCACCTTCAAAAATAGCATCGTCAATACCTGCATCCAGAATGGCTTTTTCTGCCTCTTTCATTTTTTCAATAATTGCCTGCTGTTTATCCAGACGCTCAACAATTTGTTTTTGGATTTCAAGGGGGGGAAGGGGTATTTCAAGATTTGTTATTACCCCTATTTTTGCATTTGCTATTGTTGAACCTGCCGCACCTTCATTTATTTTTTCAGATATAGTTTTAAGAATGTAAAATAAATATTTCTTTAGAACATTCCTTCTGTCTGGAAGTAGTTTAACAATTCTTTGATTTAGTAATGCAGTATCTTTCTCCCATAATTTAACTTTAAAACTACCGGATAATCCTACCAATAGGTCATCATATTCTACAAGGTATTTTTGCTCATAATTATCATTCCAATAAACAAATTTTTCATTTTCATTGTTGCCTAAATTTTGTATACGAATAATAGGGAGACCATTATCTGTATATTTTTTTGATGGCCAAGCAAATCCCATTATATAATCACAGACATCCCCCAACCTAACCCACTCCCATTTAACCTTCCCCCTCTCAATCTTCCTGTAAAGCCCAGGGTTTAGGTTGAAATCTTTTTCCTTTATCTCCTGAATGCTAGTAGTCCAGACCTGTTCGTTATCCACAAAGTCAGGCAGTTCTTCAGTGGGGTTTTCCAGCCAATCATTCCACTTTCTAAAAACTTCAACCGCTTTGGGCAAATCGCCACAAGGTGGTTCATAAATATTGGGATTTTCTCCCTGAAAAGCGTTATTTATTGGTCGTCTTTGAGTTGAAAGGGTAAAGCCATCGCTTTTTATATCAAAAAAGAGCACTCTTTTTGTGGCAAAGCTGTTTTCATCTTTTATCTTTTTCCATTTTTCTTTTGTAGGTCTTTCAAAATACATTACAGTTGTTTTTACTCCACTATAAGGCTGAAAAATACCTGCTGGCATAGAGAAAACTGCCTTTAGATTGTATTCTCTGAGCAATTTTTTCCTTATGTTTTTAAATGCCTTTGTGTTGTCAAAAAGAATCTTATCTAAAATAATTACCACTGCTCTGCTTGGTTTTTTCCTATGCTCAGAATATTTTAACGCATTCATAATGTGCTGAAAAAACAGGGCTTCAAACCTTTTTACATGAAAAGTAAAAGTAGCTGTTCTAGATTGAGTAAGGGGGCCATAAGGCGGATTTGAAAGCACTATATCATATTTTTCTTTATGTTCCTGTTGAGCGCGATTGTCCAGACTATCTGATTCATAAAGATTAGATTTGCCGTCATTATGTAGTATCATATTCATCATTGCCAGTTTAAAGACATCAGGCGCTTTTTCTACTGCCCAAAGATGCTTTTCTTTTAAATCTCGTATTAGTTTTTCCCCACGATCATAGGCAACATGGCCATAAACCGCAGTAGGTTCTTTAACTCCTGTAAAACTCTTTTCTACCTGTTCATATATTTTCTTTTTTACAATTTCATAGGCCCTTAAGATAAAACCGCCTGTGCCAGCAGCAGGGTCGTAAATCATCTCACCAATTTCAGGGTCTGCAAGTTCTACCATGAAATGAATAATATGCCTTGGAGTAAAATACTGACCATATTGCTTTTGCTCGCCTAATTTTTGAACAACAAATTCATAAGCTCTTCCCATTACATCAAAATTTTGCTCAAGCTCTAAATCAACAAGCTGTTTTAATAAATCACGAATTGTTGGACCATATTTTATACGCCAGATATGATTTTTGAATAATTTTCTAAAAAGACTTAGGTCTATCCCGTCATGGTCTTTAATTTTAGCTAACTTTTGAAATACATCCTGCACTACTTTTACTGCCTGAGTAACATCTATTTCATTGTTGATGATTTTTTTAGCCCATGTGTGAAAACGCAACTCTTCTGGCAGAGCAGATATGAATTCTCTTCCGTCAAGCCTTGCCAATTCTTCTTTTTGTCTTTCCTGGTCATCAAAGAGTTTTAAAAATAAAAAATAGCTGAACTCCTCAAGATATTCTGTTGTTTTTAACGTGTCATCCCTGAAAATATTGGCTATATTCCAGAGCTTGTTTCCAAGCTGATAAAAATCTATTTTTTTGTTAGCCATTCTCTACTCTCCAATATCAATCTTTTATCTCATCTACATTTAGGTAAGTAATTTTCTTTATTGTTTCGTAAAGATTTGTAAAATTTTCTAATGAGCCAAAAAGCTCTTTTATTCTATTTATTCCACCTCTGTGTCGAATAAGCTGGCTATTAGAAAGTTGAAGCAGACTTATATTTGGATTGTTTTTCTTAAAGTCATATAAAATCATAAGAAATTCTATTTTTTCTTTATTAAATTTTTTTATTTCTGTAAGCCAATAAATAACAGCATCACGGTTTTTTTCGTCTATAGTTTTAAAACGTTTTTTGCCGAGGGCAACATCAATAAAATCCTGAATACTTGCGTTTACCTCACCATAAAGGTCTCTAAGTGTATTTAAGTCAAAGCCAAAGGCATCAAGATATTTTTCGTCAACTGGTATTCCGGGATTTAGGGCTTGCCATGAAAGAACAGATTGCACAAAACGAGCCTGTAACATAATCTGTGTAAATCCTTTTCTGGCCCTAACTCTATTGAAGTGCATTTTTAATCCTGTCCTCAAAAAATATATATAATTGAGGATAGATTTTAGACCAGTTTCTTATGGTCCCT
>JALWFY010000055.1 GCA_027013815.1 Desulfohalobiaceae bacterium
AAAATGAATTTATGTAATGCATTAAGGGGATTGATTTTGAAATTATGAAGGAAGTAAGGAAGACTTAAAATCAGCTATTGATTTGTTTTATAAAGAAAAACCCGATGTTTTATTTTTAACTTATTTATATAATTGTTAATATTATTTTATGATATTTTTTATAATAAAAATATTATAAAATAATAAAAAATGAGATGTTGACAAAAAAATATTAATTATATATTCCCCGTGTTACGAAAAATTTTTTAATAATTTAGTATACGCTATCTTATTAATTTTATTTAATTATTAACCAAAACCAGTTTATGTCTACTGTATTTTGAGAGGGTATTGGGTGTTATTTGTAATATTTTTTTTGAATAAATATTATTTAATAAACATAAAGGAGGTTAAAATTATGTTATAAATAAAATGTTTATTAAAATTACTTATGTTAAGTATTATGTTGTTAAGAGAGAATCCAGTAGAAGTATTAACATTTTTTGTTTTAAATGGAGGAAGGACGAATGTTTTTTCCATCGGCCAATTATTTAAAGACTAGATTTTTAAAAAAATGGAGGCGCAATTTTATTTTTTTGTTTATTCCCATGCTATTTTTAACCAGCAATTCAATTGCAAAGGAGATAAATACTGGGGTCAATAAAATAGAGACCATGGTAGTAACTGCCACAAAGACTCCCCACACACAAAAAGACGTTCCCATACAGACATATCTTATTACCAAGGAAGATATACAAAAGATGAATGCCCAGAATATCATGGAGGTACTAAGACATATCCCTGGTATAGATGTGTCAGTACACGACGATATCTTTGGTACCTATACCTGGCGGGCAAAGCTACAGGGTCTTAGCATTAATGATGGATATGCCCTAGTCTTAGTTGATGGACAAAGGGTTATGGGATGTGGTCAAAGTGGAGGGATGGGAGAATATGGCATAGGTCTCAATCAAATACCAGTTAACATGATTGAAAGAATAGAAGTGGTCCAAGGACCAGCTTCTGTCTTGTACGGTAGTGATGCAGTGACAGGTGTGATAAATATAATTACAAAGCAGATTCCAAAGAAGCCTGAGGGTGGTGCTGGCGCCTCATATGGATGGTATAAAATAAGGAAAAGAAAAAAGTCTGATGGCACAGTTCAAAAACCCTCTGATTATGGTCATTATAGAAACATGTCCCAAGGGTATGTATATTATGGGGATAAATTATTTAAAAACTATGGATATCTATTAGATTATTCATATGAAGACGCAGAGGATGTGCGCCAAGACCCCATAAGGTCCTATCGTCATTATTTTATGTCAAAATTCCATGGCAATATAAATGAAAACCTTAATTTTGGACTAAAATGGGAGCTTAGTGATTATTCCAAAACAGATAATAGGGATGAAAATACCTATAGGCTATCTGGGGTTGTAAATTTTAAACCATTTCAAGGTCATTCAATTACAATAAAGGGCTATACTTATTTATGGGATTTTGTACATGGATATCCTGGATATGCCTATGGATATAAAAACGGCGATATTGGATATAATCAAGGAGAGTTGCAATATAGTTGGTCTATCCCAGAATTTAATACACTCACCATTGGAGGTGAACTTCAGACACAAAACATAGATTACTCAATTGAAAATCCTGATAACAGTCATATCAAAGTAAATAAAGATATAAGGACCTCTAGTTGTTATGTCCAGGATGAATTAATAATGCTTAAAAAACTGACCATAGCTGGAGGAGTGCGTTTGGATCACCATTCTGTGTTTGGTAGTGAAGTGAATCCAAAGGTGGGAATAATGTATAGATTAACTCCTACTACCACACTTAGGGGATCTGTTGGAAGGGCCTTTAAGTCACCTACTATTCGTCAACTTTATTATAATGCACCTTATAAACATGGTAGCTACTATATCCAGTCCAATCCTAATTTGGACCCAGAGAAATCCATTGGATACACAGTTGGAGTAGAACAATATCTATTTAATGGAAATACAGTTGTAAATATAAATGGATTTAGAAATGATGTAGACAATATGGTTATTCGAGAAGATACAGGAAGGACATATAATAGTTTGCCATTGAAGATATATAAAAATGTGGAAAAAGCTTGGACTCAAGGAATAGAATTTAGCTTGAAGAGTAATTTAACACAGGAATTTTCCATCTCTATGTCTTATACATACACTGATTCTAAAAATAAAGATACAGGTAAGGAACTAACTTATATCCCACATCATCAAATCGATATAGCTCCTTATTATGAGGTAAAGAAGTTTGGGATTGGTGGAGGCATTGATTATTCATATGTAAGTAAACAGTACACCAATACTGATAATACAAAACAGATAGATTCATATAATTTAGTAGACCTAAATATATTTAAAAGACTATCAAAAAAGGCAAAAATAACATTTCAAGCAGATAATATATTTGATTCAGATAAAGGAGATGAGGGGAATTTTAGGGTAGGTAGAGCATTTATAGTAAAATTAGATGTTAAATTTTAATTTGTTATAGGAGGAGACAAGATGAAATCGAATATGGTAAATAAATTTTTATGTATTACTACATCATTATTTATCTTTTTCTTTTTGTTAATTTCAAACTGTTACGCCCATTATCCATGGATAATAGTTTCAAATTATAACCCAGACTTAGGTGAACCAATAAGGGTATTAGTGGGTTGGGGACACCGTTTTCCTATAGATGATTTTTTAAATCCTTCTTCTATAGAGAGCTTAAAGGTATTAAATACAAGGACTAAGAAATCTACCTCTATTTTAGGTCCAGATGTAATAATCAAAACAGATTTTACTTCAACACCTGGTACATATATAATTTATGGTTTTAGAAAGCCGGGATTTTATACAAAGACCTATGAAGGAGGGAAAAGACAATCTAAAAAAGGACTCAGTAATGTAATAAAATGTTATTATTCTAATATGTATATGAAATCCATTGTTAATGTTGGAAAATCAAAGGGAGAAGTAAATAAAAAAATAGGTCAGAAGTTGGAGATTATACCATTAAAAAATCCTATTAATTTAAAAGTAGGGGATTATTTCCCTATTAAGGTCCTTTTTAAGAATAAGCCATATAAGGGAATGGTATATTCTACATATATGGGATTTTCTTGTGAGAAGAATGTATTTGCTTATACAACAAGTACTGATTGGTCAGGTAATGCAAAGATCAAGATAATACATCCTGGGATATGGATGGTAAAAGTAGCAAATGAAGAGCCTTACAAAGATAAGGAAGTTTGTGATGTTGAGTCTTATGTTTCTACATTGACATTTGAGGTAAAATAAATAATCTAAAAGGGATTGCCATATTTTAATATAGCAATCCCTTTATTTAATTTATAGGAGAGTATAATCAATGAGGATTATATATATATTATTTTTAATCTTTGTTATATATCCTTGTGTTGTATTTGCCCATGGGGTTAAAGGAGAGTATCTTTTTACAAATAAAGCCCTTCTTATAATTGCACAATACGATGATGGAGAACCCATGGCTTACTCAAAAATAGAAATAAAAAGAACTGATGAAAAACATCCATATCAAATTGGTTTTACTGACTATAAGGGGAGGTTTTTGTTTTTACCAGATAAAAAAGGTGTGTGGCTGGCAACAGTGCAAGATGGCATGGGACATATGTTAAGATTAAAAATGGACATAAATAAGGATTTGACATTGGGAGGGTCTGGAAGTACCCAAAAGATGGTAAAGGTAGGACCTATGTTTACAAGGATACAAGGAATATTTTTTGGACTCTCAACTATACTTTTTATCTTTGGGTTGGCTTTCTGGGTAATAGGCTGGAGATTAAATACTCGTCCTTGAAGTAGGATGTTTTAAAAACTCATTTATGATTTTTACAAGGGGGTATTTTTGCAAAGAATAGACAATTGGTAATGGCCTAATTTGTGTTTTGTTGAAAGATGAAATTTAAATTTACAAGGGAAATATTATGCACGATATACCTTTTGAACATGCCCATGTACTAACCGATGGTGAATTCAAGGGATGTTGTAAGAATTGTGAGCATAGTGAAGAGATTATAAAAGGGCATATATTTGATTTTTACAGAAAGATCACTAAATATTCCACTGAGTCACTAAAAAGAGTTTCTCCAAAGAAATTATATGAATTGTACCAGGTATTAGATGACATAGCTCAATTAAAGGCAGGAGATAAGCTCGCTTCCTTGGTGTTATCTGATCCTGAAATCCAGCCTATATTGCCAGCAATACGCTCTTATTATTCTTTATTTTTTGACATACATGAGAGGTTTTTTGTGGAATGGTTGATATCATCTAAAGATCCTTGGGAATATTTAAATTCATTTCCTCTACTTCCTAAATATAGAGAACTGACTACTAACTTTAAACAAGGGATAAATATAGAGGATATTCACACAGTTGCATTTTTGGGATGTGGTGCATTCCCCATATCTTGTATACTGGCCTCAAAAATATTTAACATAAAAATTGTTGCGATAGATAAAGATCCTGAAAAGGTAGAAATTGCTAAAAAGTGTATTGATGTGTTGGAGATAAGGAATATAGATGTTGTCTTAGGGGATGAGACATATTTGTCTAATTTAAATATGGATCTAGTACTAATTGCTGCCTTGGCTGAGCCAAAAAGAAAGATATTTAAATATATAAAATACATACTTGATAATGGTAAGAAATTTTTAACTTCCTGTAGGACCTATACAGGATTAAAGGCAGTATTATATCGACCTGTTTCAAAACATGATATAGAGGGCTTTATTGTTTTAAAAGAAATTAGGCCAAAGAGATTTGCCAATAACACATTACTTTTTTTGGATATTAAGAGACCATGAACACAAGTATATATAGTAGTACATATCTTAGATTAAAAGAAATAAATAAAACAGTCGTGTCTCTTGGGATTGATGATATATTAAATACTAATGATAGGGATTTATTAAATATATTTAAGGAGTTAGATAAAATAGTTGCCCAAGATATAGATAAAAACTCCATTGCATGGATGTACACACAAAAAGATTTTAAAGAAATTGTATATAATATCTCAAGATTTAGAAGATGGTATGGGTTAAAATTAGAGATTGATAAGGCAAAGGAACTGATAAGAGATAAAGACCCCTGGCATAGGATAAAGAATTTTGTTTTTTATGAAAATTATGTAAATCTATCGATTATGGAAAGGGATGCAGCTAACTTAAAATCTGGCTCTCAGGTTGTTTTTATTGGTAGTGGACCACTTCCCATGAGTTTGATCATGTTTGCTCATATCCATAAGGTAAAATCAATAGGCATTGAAAAACAAGAAGAATATGTAAATATTTCAAAAGAACTTGTAGTTAAATTGGGCTTACAGAATATGATTCAAATAATACACGGAGATCACAGGTGTATTTCAGATATAATAAGATATGGACCTTGTTCAGTAATGGTTGCTTCTGCTGCGTATCCCAAGCAAGAAATATTTGATTTTTTGTCTATACATTTAAAGAGGGGGACAGAGGTAATATATAGGACCTATGAAAAGGGACTAAGACAGGTTTTTTGCGATTTTGAATTTGATTTGCCCCCAAGTCTTATAGAAATAAAACGGATACATCCTAGACCACCAGTAAATAACAGCGTGGTAGTGTTAAAAAAAATATAAAATAGGATCCCTAGTTAGACCTGAGCTATTTTGAGTGTTCTTTTATGGGTGAGTTAAGGTATTTAGTCCATATATAATTTTTAAACAATTGCTTCCCTATCTCTAATTCCCAGAAAATACAAGATCGCATCCAATCCAACATTGGTAAGTGATTGTTTTGCCTCTTCCCTTACAATGGGCTTTGCCCTAAATGCTATACCCAGGCCCGCTAGATTTAACATGGGTAAGTCATTTGCCCCGTCTCCTACAGCTATAACCTGTTCTAAAGATATATTTTCCCTCTGGGCAAGTTCTCTTAATATCTCAGCTTTTTTTTCTCCATCTATGATTTCACCTAATACATTGCCAGTTAGTACATTGTCTTTTATTTGCAACTCATTGGCAAAAACATAATCTAATTGCAATTTTTCTTTTAGATAATTACCAAAATATGTAAATCCACCAGATATAATGGCTATTTTGTATCCAAGGACCTTGAGGTTATTGATGAGTCTAAGGGCCCCTTCAGTAAGTGGAATATTGTTGGCCACATCTTCTAGCTCATCTAAACTAAGTCCTTTTAGGAGTGACACCCTTTTTCTCAAACTTTCTTTAAAATCAATCTTTCCTCTCATGGCCTGTTCAGTAATCTCTTTTACCTCTCTGCCCACTCCTTTTTTCTTTGCCAATTCATCTATTACCTCGGTCTGGATAAGGGTGGAGTCCATGTCAAAGGCAATAAGTCTCCTGTGTCTCCTATATGGGGTATCTTCTTGAATCCCTAAGTCTATGTCTCCCCTTTGAGAAAGGGATAAAAATTTCCGTCTAATTATTTTAAGGTCTAGAGGGGGTCCATTGAGGGTCATTTCAATACAAGTTACTCCAAAGGAATCATTAGAATATAGCCTTGGTCTGGAGAGCCTTTTTATTGAAATTACACTGAGTTCTGCCTCTTGAATTAATTGCATTAAGTTGTTTATGTGGTTTATACTCAGGTGTTTTGCAAGGGCAGTTATTATATACCTTTTTTGTGTTTCAATGTAATTCCAATGGGCTGAATTCTCTAAGTCTATATTTTCAAAGCTCACATGGAGATTTAATTTATGAGATACATATAAAATTTCCTTTAAAAAGGATTCTGGATTGGTATCTCTGTCTAGCTCTATTAATATTTCAAGGGACAGGGTCTTAAATATAACCGCTTGATTGATATCTAATATGTGCCCTTTAAATAGATTTAAGGCCTGTGTTATTGTTTTTAATTTGTCTTTGGAGTTTTTGCCTGTTATGTTGATTAGATATGTGTTTGACATTTGACAGTATTATATTATTTATTTTTTATTACATCACAAAATCCTAATCTAACTAAATGTCTAGTCCTTGGCAAGTGAAAAGGAAATATTTTATATGGTTAAAGTTCAGTAAGTAAGATGAGAAAAAATATTCTTTGTCTTAACCTAGTAATAGCTAAAAAAATAAAAAGGGAGGAATGTTATGGAAATATTGGTTCTTTATTATTCAAAGACAGGAAATACAAAAAAATTGGCACAGGCAATTGCAATGGGGGTGGAAGAAGTTCCGGGGGTACGTGCAAATTTAAAATCCACCAGTGATGTAACCAAAGAGGACTTTGTAAATGCAGCTGGGGTGATTGCTGGGTCTCCTGTATATTTTGGTGTCATGGCCACAGAATTGAAAAAGGTATTTGATGAATTTGTCTCTGTTAGAAAAAAGATGGAGAATAAGATAGGGGCAGCATTTGCCACTTCAGGGGACCCTACTGGGGGTAAGGAGACTACAATGATGTCTATTTTGCAGGCCATGCTTATTTATGGGATGATAATTGTTGGAGACCCAATGAGTGCCACTGGTCATTATGGGGTGGCCTGTGTTGGAGAGCCTGATGAAAAAACAATTGAAAATGGAAAGAAGTTGGGGGCAAGGGTAGCAGATCTGGCAAAGAAAATAGCACAATAGGGGTTTAGCACTATGGAACTTTGTATAGTTGGCACAGGATATGTAGGTTTGGTAACAGCTGCGTGTTTTGCTGAAATGGGAAATCACGTGGTGTGTGTAGATATAAACGAGCAGGTCATTGAACAATTAAAGCAAGGAAAGGTCCATATCTTTGAGCCAGGGTTAGAAGAATTGGTTAAGAGAAACAAAGAACAGGGGAGGCTAGAGTTTACAACAGATATTAAAGAGGGCATCGAGAATGGACTTTTTATCTTTATATGTGTTGGTACTCCATCTAGGCCAGATGGTAGTTGTGACATGAGGTATGTGTATGGGGTGGCAGAGGATATTGGGAAATATATAAATGAATATAAGATAGTAGTAAATAAGTCCACTGTCCCTGTTGGAACTGCAGATAAGGTGAGGGAAATTATCTCTAGGGAAATAGAGAAAAGGGGAGTTAATACTGAATTTGACGTGGTGTCAAACCCTGAATTTTTAAAAGAAGGTGATGCAGTTAATGATTTTTTGAAACCAGACAGGATCATAGTTGGCACTGACAATGTTAGGACTGCAGAACTTTTAAAGGCCCTGTATGCCCCTTTTGCACGTTCAAGGGAAAAGCTGATTATTATGGGTGTTAGAAGTGCTGAGATGACAAAGTATGCGGCAAATGCCATGCTTGCCACAAAGATCTCTTTTATAAATGAGATTGCAAACATCTGTGAAAGGGTGGGGGCGGATGTATCAGATGTGAGATTGGGTATTGGTGCAGATCACAGGATAGGATATCATTTCATATATCCTGGGGTAGGTTATGGGGGATCTTGTTTCCCAAAGGACGTGCGTGCCATTATAAATACTGCAAAGGATATTGGTTATACTCCAAAATTGCTGAGCGCAGTACATGAGGTAAATGAGCAACAAAAAAGGATAATCGGTCTTAAAGTAGAGGATTATTTTAGGAATATGGGAGGCATCAAAAATAAGACACTCGCAATATGGGGTATAGCATTTAAATCAAATACTGATGACATAAGAGAAGCATCCTCTTTGGCAATAATAGAGTATTTAACTAGTAAGGGAATGAGGATCAAGGCATTTGATCCAAAGGCAAATCAGAGGGCAAGGGAATATTTTAAAGACAATTCCTTGGTTGAGATTGTAGATAACGAATATAAGGCCTTAGAAGATGCAAGTGCACTTGCAGTTGTTACTGAATGGAACCAGTTTAGAAACCCTGATTTTGATAAGATCAAGGCCACCCTTTTAATGCCAGTAATTTTTGATGGTAGGAATTTGTACAATCCTTTGATTTTAAAACAAATGGGGTTTGAATATTTTGGGATTGGAAGGTAATTTAGGGGGTATTAACCCCCTCAATTAGTTCTCTATAGATCTATATTTAATTTTCCCCTCCACTTTCTTATTTGAAGCTCAAAAAGCACAGCCCTCTCATATTCGAGGTTTAGCATAAGAGAAGGTCCTTCACCTTGTTCTAGTTGATCATCTAGGAATTGGGTCTCTTCCCAAAAGTCTAATAATTCCTCGGTGGGTAAGTTTTTTATCTGCTCCATTAGGGCAGAGTCCACCAAATAAGGAAAAAAATGTGCCATCAACGATTTCCTCCTAAAAATTAAAGCCATTTATCTTTAAAAATCCTTTTTTTTATAAAATTTGTTAGAAAAAATTAAATTTTTTCCTGAGAAGTTTTAGATCCAAAAACATGTAAAGGGATTATTAATGACTTTTGGAAAAAAAGCAATATGTATCTTCCGCCCCCTTTAAAATTATTTTTTTAGATAATATTTAGTTTTTTTAATGTATCTTCCCTTGGTTTTCCATTTTCATCATATCCCCTTAATTTATAATACTGTTTTAACATCTTTTTTAAGGGAATAGATTTTTGTTTGTCTGTGCTTTTTAATGGCTCTTCTAAAAATCTCTTTGGAAGGGTATCTTGTGTGCTATCTATGCCTTCTCTACAATTTAGATACCTCTCTAGGACATGTATCCTGTCCCCTGCCTTTAAGAATTCTTTTTTACTGATATCTATGCCAGTCACTGAGGACCATAGGTCCCTGTACAGACCAAAGTCTATCAAAGGAATGGCAAGTTTAGGCAGATTTTGCATGGTCATTTTTAGGCTCACATCTGGAGTATATTTAGATATTGGGGACTCTAATACATAGGCAAACATGGTAAACTGGCATACCTGGAGAGAATTTATCGTGGCTGTGAGTGATTCAAAAAACCTCACATATTCTGCCTTTGCCCTATGAGTGAAGGGATTTAAGAGATTGAAATATACCTCTAATGCTACTAAAAATGCAGATAAATGACATCCTCCCCTATTGGCCACTGCATAGTTTAAGCCCTGTCCAAAGCTCCCCCTTGGATCATATCCAGCGACCTCCAGTCCTTTTACATGGATGGCAAATTCTTCTCCCCCATATTTTTTAGATAGGTATTTAACACCTAATCCAAGGTCTTTGCCCATTTTATTGGCATTGGCAATATCCAAGATCACCTCTTCAATGTTCTCACTTGAGCCAAATCTTATGTTGGAATTTATGATATTTTTTTCTCCTGCCTCCATATACCATGCAAGGATTCCTCCAAGGGATATGGTGTCTAGACCAAGGTCTCCAGCAAGTTCATTGAACTTGGCTATTTTGTGTCTGTCAAAAATACCAAGGTTGGTTCCCAAAAGCGCAATGGTCTCGTATTCTGGGATTGGGAGGAGTTTGTTGGAAAAAGTCCCTTTTTGTCCACATAGAATTGCGCACGACTTACATGTATGGGGTTTTGCAAGGTGCATATCCCTAAATTCTTCGCCAGATACAAGATATGACCTTTGGTCTCTGCCTAGCTGAAAGTTGTTTATTGGAAGGATGCCAGCCATGTTATTTGGGATAACATTGGCCCTTGTGCCAAAGTTTCTATATAGATAAGAAGTAACCTCGTTCCTATTTATATATTTTAGACCCTTTTTTTTAAGGGCCTTAAATTTTTTTTCTCGTCTTGGTATTATCTTAAACTTATTTCCCCTAGCCAATATAACCTTTATATTTTTTGAACCCAAAACCGCTCCAAGACCGCCTCTGCCAAGATATCTGTCACCTGAGCGAATGTTTGCAATTGGGACAAGGTTCTCACCAGCAGGACCGATTACTAATTCCCCCCCATCTTTTAGGTCCAGTTCATTTTGTACCAAAGAGGTAGTCTTTTGTGAAAGAGATGGAACAGGCTGAAATCTAGGACCATTTTCATCTATTTCTATTAAACTGAGTTCATTGGCCTTTCCCTTTATGATCAGGCCATCCCAACCAGCGGTCTTTAAATGGAATCCAAAAGGACCACCACATGAAGATGTGGTGATTATACCAGTTAATGGAGATTTTGATATTGCGTGGAATCTATTTGAACAGGGTGCACCTGTCCCCATCATAACACCAGGCATAAAGATGATTATGTTTTCAGGTGACAGGGGATCTATGTGTGGAGACAGTCTCTCATACAATAGCTTTAATCCCAACCCCTTTGCGCCTAGATATAGTTTCCTATCTTCTTCTCCTATGTTTACTATCTCATAAGAATTTGTTGTTAGATCTATTTCTAATATCTTATTACTAGTACCAATTATTGTGTTCATTTTTCATCCCCTATTTAATAGGCCTTTTTTAATATCTTCATGGCATCGTCAAACCCCATTTCTTTGGGATTAAATATAATAGATGGATCGTCTATAGCTGCCTTGGCTATTTCTGGCAATTTTTCTTCCTCAACGCCTGCTTCCCTTAGTGTCCTTGGTAATTTGCAGATTTCATAGAGCTCCTCTTTGAGCTTGACTACAATCTCAATGGCCCTCTCTGCCCTTTTGTCTTTGGGAGTATTCACATATTCTTCTTCTCCTCCGAGATATAGAAGGATCTCAGATAATTCTTGTCTCCTAGCCTCTAAATTGTATTCCATTCCAAAGGGCAAGAAAATTGACATTGCCAATCCATGGGGTACATGGGCAATTCCTCCTGCAGCGTGTCCTAGGGAATGCACCATGCCCACCATTGAGTTTGAAAAGGCTATCCCTGCCATGGTAGCAGCATTTGCCATGGCAAGCCTTGCTTGCTTGTTTTTTCCGTTTTTTACGGCCTCGATTAAATGTTCCCTGATTAGCCTTATTGCTGAGATGGCATAGCCATCACTAAGTGGATTTTTTTGTATACAATAAAAGGATTCTATTGCGTGGGTCAGGGCGTCCATCCCTGTTGCTGCAGTAATATGTGGGGGAAGACTGAGTGTTATCCTAGGATCTAAGATGGCAATACGAGGTAGTAGGTAATATGAGGTAAATGCCATCTTTATCCCTTTGTCTTCATTGTAGATTACAGCAACTAGGGTTACTTCTGAGCCTGTGCCAGCAGTTGTAGGAACCACTACTAAGGGCTTTAAAGGTCTTTTTAACATCTCAGCACCAGCAAATTGCATCAGGTCATTGGTGCCTTCAGACACCACTATGTTTACGCCTTTGGCAGTGTCTATGGAAGACCCTCCTCCTATGGCAATGATACTGTCACATTGGTTTTTCATGAATATCTTTGCGATTTCATTTACTACCTTGTTAGAGGAATCAGGAGGGACCTCGTCATAGATGATAGGGGGTTCCATATTAAATTCTTTAAATACTTCTTTTACAAGATCAATGATCCCAGCTAATACTATGCCCTTGTCTGTAATTACAATGGGTCTTTTTACCCCCATCTGCTCCATTTCATAAGGTAGGTTATCCAATGCCTTGTGACCTGAGATTATCTTCACAGGACAATAAAATTCATAATATGAAGGTATCATAATGGACTCCTTATATTTTTATTAAATTTTTAAATACCTAAGGGTATACCAATTAAATAAAGATATAACATCCTATAGAGCCTATTATATTTTATTTGAGGTATTTCTTTCAGTAATCTCTTTACTATAAAATCAGGATATAAATAGGGTAGTAAGATAGATATGCACCTAGTTAAGGAGATTGCCTTGTTTAAATCTCCTACTACGTTTACCCTGTGCTCAGCAAACCCTTGGGCCAGGCCCACCTGGGGTGTCATGAGGAGAAAGGCAGAGGTTAAATTTTTAAAATTTACTATAAGATCACCATGGTCCAATTTAGATCCTAGATATTGTAGCTTTCCATGTTGTTTTTCCCAGCCAAGGGCTGGTCCAGAAGGTAGTACAAACATCTTTATCTTAAATCCTTCTTCCCAACTTGCAACCTCCTTCCTTATCCTGGGCTCAAACTTAGATGCACTACTAAGTGCCCTTCCAAGGATAAAAAATATTGTTTTTATAGTAATTTTTTTTAATACCATGGTCCCTGGCAATACTATTGTTGCATGTCTTCCCATATTTACCTCCTTACCTATCGACAGGTTATTAGAAATAGATTAAAGAATATCTAATTTAAGGTCAAGACAGTAGCAAAGATTTAATGGTCAATAAATAATAGATACCCAAGATAATAAGGTCTTGTTTTGTATGCTAATTTTTTTCAATTATTAAAAAATTTAGATAAACTTTGATTGAAAAAGTTCAAAAAAATAATTAGGATAATATTAATTATGAAATAGAGGAATAAGTTGATGAAAATTAAATTAATTTTAAAGTATACTATCCCATTTTTTATATGTTTTTTTGTTAATTTATGCTCATCTACTATATTTGCATATGTGTTATCCAATGCAACAGTATGTGAAGAAGTAATAGGTGGAAAGCCTACATATAGTGCAGTTGTGTTCCCTTCTTCTGTTAAAAGTATATATTGTTATACATCATTTAAAAATATAGATAAAGAAGGGTTTATATATCATGTATGGTATTTTAGGGATAAATTGGTATCAAAAATCAAATTAAAGATCAAACCTCCAAATTGGGCTACAATGAGTAAGGTATATATAAAAGATATAGATATAGGTCCATGGAGAGTAGAGATTTTAAATGAATCTGGAAAATTAATTTATGTGATAAGATTTAGCGTGGTTGAATGATATGTTTGATTCTTTAAAGTTGTTATTAAGTACGATAACTGTTCGAGACATAATAGATATAGTTATAAATAGTTATATATTATTTAGAATATATGTATTATTTTATGGTACAGCTCTGTTTAGGGCGTTGATTGGCATTGTAATATTATTTGTGTGTCAGAGAATTTCTTCTAATTTTGGTCTTGTAATGACCAGTTATGTAATTCAAGGCATAATAACAATAGCCTTATTTGTATTGGTTATAGCTTTTAGACATGAGATAAGGGGTATACTACAGACAAGAAATATAGGAGATATTTTCTGGAGGTTAAGCAAAAAAAGAATAGATAAATCCAGTTATCAAGATATAATAGATGCTGTCTTTAGTTTATCAAGAAAAAGGATTGGGGCATTAATCGTAATCCCAGGAAAGTATAGTGTCAGTCCTTTTGTAACAGGTGGTACAAATATTAATAGTCTCATAAGTGAGGAATTATTAGAGACCATATTTATGTCAAAGGGACCTTTACACGATGGGGCAGTGCTGGTGGATAAAAATAGGATAACAAGGGCTGGGGTGGTCCTTCCTTTAAGTGAAGAAGAAGAGCTACCTTCCTATTATGGTACCAGACACAGGGCTGCCCTTGGCCTTAGCGAGGTATGTGATGCCTTAGTTATTGTGGTCTCTGAAGAAAGGGGAGAGGTATCCATTGCCCATGAAAGGGAAATTTTTCCCATCCAGGACAAAAAAGACCTAAAGCTCCTATTAGATAGTCATCTTGGAAATATTGCAAAGGAGAAGGTAGATAAGCAATATTTAAGGTTTGGTATTGCTTCTATTTTATGTTTCTTGGTGGTCACAGGTGTTTGGTTTACCTTTACAAGGGGGCAGACTACCTTTTCGTCCATTGAGGTGCCCGTTGAGATTATAAAAAAAGCTCCTGATATAGACATCGTGAGTACATCTCCAAACAATGTGAAATTGACACTTAGTGGTCCTAGGGTGATATTACGTTCAATAAATGTGAATGACATTGATTTAATTGTAAAGATAAAAGATGAAAAGCCTGGTACCTATATTTATGACATAACTTCTAAAAATTTGTCTTTGCCACCTGGAATAAAAATTGTTAAGCTTGATCCTTCTAGGGTTACTATAAAATTGGATAGAATAATTACAAAGATAATCCCAGTCCAGGTAAATTGGGTAGGTAAATTAAACCCTGATATATTAATTACTAAATGTGTAGTTTCCCCTAAGGCGGTAAAACTAAGGGGTCCAAGGAGCTTATTAAATTCTCTGTCTACAGTATATACCGAGCCAGTTACAGTGGATAACATTACCAAATCAGGGGAATTAATTACTAGGATACATCTAAATCCTTCTCTCCATGTTATAGGTATGGGATACGATATAACGGTAAAATATGAGGTGAAAAAAAGAGCCAGTGATTAGATACAATAGTGAGTTGGAGATTTTTTTGATTTTTACCCTATTGTTTTTTTCTTGATAGAACTAAAATTAAATGGTACCCAGACTTCCATGCATTCAATGACCTCATTTGTTCAAGAGCTAGTAATTTTTATTATTCCTGTATTAATAGCAATAACCTTTCATGAGGTGGCGCATGGATATGTGGCCTATCTCCTTGGGGATCCTACTGCAAAAAGTGCGGGAAGGCTTTCCTTAAATCCAATAAAACACCTAGATCCAATTGGGGCCCTGGCACTTTTGATTGTCAAAGTAGGTTGGGCAAAGCCAGTGCCCATAAATCCAATGTTTTTTAAAAATCCCAGGAGAGACTTGTTTTTGGTGGCTGCAGCAGGGCCATTTTGTAATTTTGTCCTTGCCCTTTTATTTTCTCTTATTATCAAGATAATCCTTTTACTCTTTGGAGGGGTTACTTCAAAAGGAGCCTTGGATATTTTTTCAGTTTTAATTGACGTGTGTTCTGCAGGCATATTGGTGAATGTGGGACTAGGACTATTTAATCTCCTCCCAATCCCGCCCTTGGATGGGAGTAACATGTTGATGGTGCTGATGCCAGAGAATATTGCAGTTGGGTTCAGTAGGTTTGGTAAATATGGTATTATCTTGATAATCTTTTTGTTTTTTACAGGGGTAGTTCAAAAGATAATTTTGCCTGTAATATATTTCACTGTGTCTAAACTATTACCTGGTTAATAAAGGTTTTGTGGAGGAAATCTATATGGGAGCTGAAAAAAAGAGGATAGTCTCAGGCATGAGGCCAACTGGACCATTACACCTTGGTCATTATTTTGGAGTAATAAAAAATTGGATACAACTCCAAAAGGAGTATGAATGTTTCTTTTTTGTGGCAGACTGGCATGCATTAACCAGTGAGTATGCAGACCCAAAAAAGATCAAGGGGTTTTCCTATGAACTGG
>JALWFY010000056.1 GCA_027013815.1 Desulfohalobiaceae bacterium
ACTATCCATGCAAAATGAGATTATTCAGGCAAAAATTAACTCAGACCTCAATTTGATGGATATGCTGGTTAGTCCCATTGGTTCATTTCACTTAGATAAAAATGAAATGATAGAAATGACTATAGTAAACCAAATAACAAAAAGGTCTGAAAAGGTCAAAATTCCGACCCTAAAGATCGGTAATATGAAAATAAATAATAATTTTGAACTGGTAGATAAGATACAACGAATGGTAGGCGGTACAGCTACTATTTTCCAGGTTTTACCTGGTAAACTGCTTAGAGTCTCTACTAACGTAAAAAAACTGGATGGCTCAAGGGCAGTAGGTACATATATTCCATCCTCTTCACCGGTCTATCAGACAGTAATGTCAGGAAAGACTTTTAGAGGCAGGGCGTATGTGGTCAATAGTTGGTATCTTACGGCCTATAAGCCCATGCGAGACCCTTCAGGTAAGATTGTAGCTGTAATTTATGTGGGCAGAAAAATTATGACACCTACCTTGGCAAAATTTCTGGCAAAGGTTAATGTCAATGGAAAAGGATATTTATTTGTCTTTAATTCCAAAGGAGAACTCATTTACCATCCCAATAATTCTATGATACAGAAAAATATTAATGATTTTCCCTTTGGTGAGCAGATGTTGCACACAAGGGATGGTTTTATTAAATATAATTTTCTGGGAAAGCATAACATTGCGGGTATAAAGTACTTTAAGCCTTGGGATTGGTATTTTGCATATACAATTCCTGTAAGCGATCTTATGTTCGGTATGGATAATGTCTTGTTCTCTTCATTTGGATTAAGTGCGATTATAGTATTAATTTTAGCTATCTCCTTTTCTTTTATTTTTATAAACTATATCAAGAGGATTATGCAAGATGTTGCTAAGGCCTGTCAAAAAATTGCTGGGGGACAATATGAGTTTCGTATCAATTATCTGGCTGATGATGCCATTGGACAAACAGTTCGTGCGGTTCATGAATTGGCCAGAGAGATTAGAGATAGAATCTTTATTATGGAATCATTTCTTAATGGCATTCCCGTCCCTTTGTTCTCAGTAAATAAAGATAAAATTGTTCAATTCGTCAATGATGCGGTATGTAAGATTACAGGTCGTAGTAAAGATGAGGTAATAGGAAAGCTAAAGGGATATGAGCTTTTAAATTATCCTTCTGTGGAAGTTTGTGAAGTTTGTAAGCCTGTTTCAGAGATAGTTATTCCACAAGGTAGGCCATGGGAAGGGGAAGCAAAATTTCATCATAAAAATGGAGAAGAAAAACACGTTCTGGTAACTGCCTTTCCTGTAAAAGATAGAAAGGGAGAAATTTTAGAAGTGGATATAATATTACAGGATATAACAGACATAAAGAAAAATCAGGAGATAATGGCAAAACAAGCAGAGACCTTGAAAGAGGCAGCACAGGCAATTAATGAGATAACTGATTTAATGGCATCTGCATCTGATGAACTATCTGCCCAGATTGATGAGACAGCCAGAGGTGCGGAGTTACAAAAAGAACGTGTATCAGAGACTGCAACAGCTATGGAACAGATGAATTCTACAGTACTTGAAGTGGCCAAAAATGCTTCCAACGCAGCAGAAAACACTGAAGCTGCAAAACAAAACGCATTGGAAGGCGAGAAGGTAGTTCAGGAATCCATCAAGGCCATTAAGGAAGTGCAAAAGCTTACCAATCTGGTCAAGGAAAACATGAACCAATTGGGTAAAAAGGCCGAGAATATTGGAGAGATAATTAATGTAATATCTGATATTGCCGACCAGACCAACTTACTAGCTTTAAATGCTGCCATTGAGGCGGCCAGGGCTGGTGAACATGGTCGTGGATTTGCTGTAGTTGCTGATGAGGTTAGAAAACTTGCTGAAAAGACAATGGCTGCAACCAAAGAAGTTGGCGAGGCCATAGCGTCTATTCAAGATGATGTGGTCAAAAACATTGAAGATACTGAGAGGGCTTCTCAGGCTGTTGAAAAATCAACTGAACTTGCTGCCAACTCTGGTAAGGCCCTACAGGAAATCGTTCATCTATCTGAAACCAATGCAGATCAGGTACGGTCCATTGCCACAGCTGCTGAAGAACAGTCAGCTTCCAGCGAGCAAATAACAAGAGCTGTAGAAGAGATTAACAGAATTTCCGCGGAAACCAGCGAAGGTATGCAACAGGCCGCTTCGGCCATTGCAGAACTAGCCGAATACGCCCAGAAATTAAAGAATTTAGTGAAGGAAATGCAAATTTAACAAACTAAAGTCCCGAAAATTGCAGGTTTAATATAAAAGGCGGCTAAAGGGCTCCAATATGATTTTGGATGTTGAATTTTGGATTTTGGATTAAGTTTTAAAAGAGATTTTGTTCCTTATTTTAATCCAAAATCCAAAATTTAAAAAGTTGCCATTAGCCTTCCGCCCTTCGCCTAATATAGGCAATGACTTAAGATTTAGAAAAAACGTAAATTTTTTTTCACGTCCTTAAAATAGAAAAAAGAATACAATTAAAAACTTATCTAATATATCCATTTTCTTCTAAATATAAAATTATTTGTTGGGCAGCCTCCTGAGGGGTGAGTTCTGTGGTATCTATTGTAATCTCAGGATTCTTAGGTGGGATATAGGGATCATCTACTCCAGTAAAATTTCTAATTATACCCTTTTTGGCCTTTTCATACATACCCTTCCTGTCCCTCTGGGCACACACCTCAAATGGAGTGGCAACATATACCTCTATATAACCGCCATATCTACCAATTAACTCCCTATTATACCTCCTCGACTCCTCATAAGGAGCTATTGGGGCACAAATAGCTATTCCTCCATTTTTTGTTATCTCACTTGCAACAAACCCAATACGTCTTACATTTATTTCTCTGTGTTCCTTAGAATAATCCAATTCAGATGATAGATATTTTCTAACTATATCTCCATCTAACAGAGTAACAGGTCTATCTCTTAGTTCCATGAACTTAACATATAATATCTTTGCAATGGTTGATTTCCCAGCGCCAGGGAGCCCAGTTAAAAATACAGTAAATCCCTGTTTGTGGCGTGGGGGATAGGTATGTCTTAATTCTTCAACTACTTCTTTAAAAGAAAACCATTCAGGTATCTCAAGGTCCAGCTCAAGCCTCCTCCTAAGCTCTGAAGAGGAAAGGCGTTTTACCTTCATGCCTTTCTTGACCTCATCTTCAGGTATATATTTACCCTCTTCTTCCCAATAGACCATAGGAGTTAAGGGGACCATCTTTATACCAATTTCTTTTTCATATGATTTGACCCTCTCTTGGGCTTCTCCCATGGGATAAAACAGCTTTGAATTATCGCTACTATGCATATATGGATCCGCATGGTCTGGAGCCACTAGAAAATGCGTACAACCATAATTTTTTCTTATAATTGCCTGGAGTATTGCCTCTTTTGGACCAGCCTTTCTACTTGCAAAGGGAAGCAAGGCCAAGGTAATAATATTTTTGGGGAAGTGATTTACAAAGGCCTGATAACAACGGATCATGGTAAAATGGTCTAGATCCCTTGGATTTGGTATTCCCACCACTGGATTAAAAAAAATAGATGCATTTACTTCCCTAGCAGCCCGAAGGATCATCTCTTTATGGGCACAATGTAGGGCCTTTTCTGTATGAAAACCAATAATATTTCGCCATCCCATAGAAGAGAAAAACCTGTGAACTTCTGAAGGGGGCTTTCTGAGCTCTACAAAATCGTAGTGAATAGGAAGGCTTATTCCCTCGATCTTTCCCCCTAAATAATATTCATTTCCTTCATGGTACAGAGAAAATACAGATGGGTGTTTATTTTCATCTGATGTGCCATATATCTTTTCTGCTTCAAACCTCTTGTCTGGTCTAAATTTGTCTTCAACATGGAGTATTGCCAATAAAAAACCCTCACTGTCCAACAATGCAAGTGGATCTCCAATTGAGACCTTTTCAGCTATATGTTTTGGGACATCTAAATAAATAGGAATAGGCCAAACTGTACCATCTACTAATCTTTCATTCTCAAGCACAGAAAAATAATCTTCTTGTTTTAAAAAACCATTTAAAGGATAAAATGCCCTATTTAACAATAATTCCAAATCACATATCTGTCTTTCATTCAAACTATAAGTTGGATATTTCAGTGCCTCTTGTTTTAGCTCCTCTACCCTCCTAAAATGTACAAGGAGACTCTCTGAATATTCTTTTTGCATAGTTATCTGTCCCTTTTATTACTCTTTTTGACCTTTATGCGTTCAATTACCTTCTTATAATATACCTGATCCAATTCCAGATATACAGGGGTCCGTCTTTTTGCATTTATCTTTGCCACTAGCAGATTTAGCTTTTGTACTTTTTTATATACCTCTTGTTCGTCTTCACATGAGTCCAACATGGAATAAATGGTCTCTACCTCTTTTCTCTGTTCTACTTCAGGGTGCATATAGCCACTATTTTTCAATATCCTATAGGCAAGTCTATATTCTGGGGGGATATGGGAATCATCATCTAAACACAAAGGTTTTCCCTTACCTTCTATAGAATCAAACTCTCCATTATCCATTGCATCCTTTATCTTTTTTTCAGCAATCTGTGCAAACACAGCAAATATATCTGACATATCAATACCTAGATTTTAGATAACCTTCTATCCTATCCATGCCTTTTTTTATATTATCAATGGAATTTGCATAGGAAAACCTAATAAATCCCTCACCATTTTCTCCAAAATCAATACCAGGGGTAACCCCAACATGGGAATTTTTTAATACTTCAAAGGCAAATTCATATGAGTTTTTGGTAAACTTTTTTGCATTTGCCAGGATATAAAACGCCCCTGTTGGTTCCACTGCAATCTTAAATCCCATATTTCTGAGCCTTTTAATCATATATGTCCTTCTCTCATT
>JALWFY010000057.1 GCA_027013815.1 Desulfohalobiaceae bacterium
ATACCAATAAATCCCGTTCCAAAATTTAAAAAAACTTGAAACTATATCGTCTTAGTCTTCCATGTAATACTAGACCTATAACAATCCCAATTACATTAAGTAACACATCCTCTAAAGAGGCATATCTTCCTGGAATAATAATCTGTACAATTTCTAAAAGGATCCCAAACAACAATCCTATAAAAAGTGTATTAACTCTTTTTTCTATCAATAAACTAGGTATATTAAATCTTGGACTCTTGAGTAAAATAACCCATATTGCAAACATAGGAATATGTAAAAAATTTTGTATAGTAGGAGATATTTCCATAAAAAACATATGATGGACATTTCCTTTTGGAAATATGGGAATGACTGATGAAAGTATCATAAGAAGAGAATAAACCAAAAAGAAATAATTCATAATACTTTAGTTCCATATAAGGAATTAAGACAAAAAAATAAATCCGAGATACATAGAAGCTTATCTAACTTAACTAAAATAATTTTTTGTAAATGTCCTGTTGTTTGTATACTAAACATGAATTTCAATGAAAAAGCAAGTGCGAAGCATCTTCACACTTGCTTTTTGTTATAAGTTGACTCAAATTAACTTAACTAACAATCTTTGATTAAGATTTTACCCTTAATTTTTTTCTCCCAACGCCAACCAATCCTATCATGCCTGTCCCAAGGAGTAACATAGTGGCTGGTTCTGGAATGGGATATACTACCGCAGGGTCATTAGAGCTAAATTCAAAGAGAGCATTCCCATTTGGATCTGTGGCCCCAATAGAATAGACCTGAAAAATTTCAGAATTTAACCACAATTCAACCAAAGAATTAACATAAGTCTCGTTAGGATCATCAATGGCCTTAAAATTTGTACCATCAGGAGTATTTTGTGTTCCTATAAAATTCAAACCAGCATAGCTATTTCCTACAGGTGAATTTGGGCCTGGTATTACTATAGGAGCATTTGAATACCAATACCCCCCACTGCTATCACCATCACTACTTGCACCTAAGCCCAAGGACCAAAGAAGCTGTCCATTAGTAGCTGTTTGAAGTCCAACAGTCTGGTAGGCGTCATTATAATCTTTATTAGTATCTTCATATACCCTAAAAACCTCTCCTGGATTCAAGATGCCATTAGGATCTTGTTGAGTTGGGCCAAATACTATTACATCAGTACTTCCTGCTCCATTTGGGATAGTATTAACGACCTGGGTGGCAAAATATCCGGTAATTTCCGCAGGATGACTATTAGAGGCAGAATACCAAATTTCAGGACCAAATGCTCCAGCAGGATCAGTAGGCCCCTTGATATTTTGAAGGTTGTATACCCCCCAAAAAATATCACCTGGTGTAATTGTAGGTTGACCAGTAGCTGGGTCATAGGAATTATCGAGATTAAGAAATACTTCAGCATTGTTGAAATACAAGCCATTATAATTCATCCCTACTAACGGCATCGCCTGGGCAGAAGCTACCCATAAAAACAACCCAAAAACAATTAAACATGTTAATTTAAACCCTCTTTTAAATACCATAATTTTCTCCTTTTTTTGTTAATATACTAAAACCATTTATACCTATTTAAAGTGAATCAGGGAGGATCTCTATTAAAATTTTTTATTATTAAATATTTTTTCATAATTAATCTCCCATGATAAACTTATACTAATCTATGCAATAACCGTACCTCAACTTAAAATCTCTAGTTCCTAATTGCTATTAGCTGGGTCTACAAGTTATCTTGATAAAAATTGCCCTTTTCCCCAAATACCTAATAAATTCTTTTTCTTTATCTTACAATACCTGTAAATCCCTATACCTTCCCAGCAAAAGACTCATCAAAACCAAATTTAACAATGTTCGTATAAATTTTTTATGTATTTATATTTTACTGCACGCTACGACTAAATTATTTCGTACTCTGTTAAAGGTAATGTCCATAAATTTAAAGATACAACTCATATGGAACCATATTATTAATAGCAAACGCACATTTACACCCATCTAAAAGTCTATAAGATTTGCAATGTATGTTGATAAGAAAATCTTTAAACCAGTTTTTCCCTAAAATTCCCTAGGTACCTTCCTTACCTAATTTAAATTCTGAGTTACGCTAGGTTTAAGACTTAGTTAGTTAGAATTTAATTTTTTGAAACTTTTTTCAAAAAATTTGGAATACTAACCTTTATATACTAAAACTATAGGATCTAGTCACTAGAATAACTAAGACAGGCTCTAAAGATTTCCTTTAGCCTAAAAAAGATGAATTATTTTTCATCCTATATGCATTTGTTTTCACTTTAAATAAATTATATAATATTTTCAAAATATTACGATGTGAAACCAGACACTAAACTTTATATGCATAATTTTTTCTATAACTTTTTTGAAACTAAACACAGTGAAACAATCCATAAAAATTAATCTATTAATCACTAAACATGTATAGGCCAGGATTGAACGTGAAAACCTGTACTTAGAGGAGAGTCTATTCAAAATGTTTAAACAAGCCACTTTTTAGGCAAAAAAATAAATATAAACAATATAGGAAGACATATAAAAATTTTATTAGTTAGGGAAATATTTCAATAAGGGATGAAAGTTGATTTTCCCATGAAAAATTTTTCATTATAAAATCACGGGCTGCCTTCCCTACCTCTTCTCTTATCTTCTCATTATTTAATAAATAGGAAAATACGTGTAAGAACTCTCTATCTTTATTTGCTATAAACACATGTTTCTTGGATTCTGCCCATATACCTTCATTTGCCATATCTGTTAATACCAAACACTTTTCCATGGCCATTGCCTCAAGGACCTTATTTTGAATACCCCTTGCTATCCATATGGGAACTGTAACTATATGAGCAGAGTCATAATAAGGTCTAACGTCCTGCACAAATCCTGTGACATAAATACCATCCCTGCCATGTAGCTTTTTTATCTCCCTTACAGGATTTGCCCCTACAACCAAAAAACATATATTGTTGAACTTAGATTTTAGTTGCATATATACATTTTTCACAAACCAATTAACTGCATCCACATTTGGCTTGTAATCCATGGCACCCACAAAAATAATTACTTCTCTGTCCTTGATTAGCTCCTTAACCTCTTCAGGTAAATTATTTATTCTATTTTTATCCTTGGAAAAATAATCAAAATCCACTCCATTTGGTATTACATAGACATTTTGGGCCTTATTATAGTACTTAAAAAAAATTTCCTTTTCTGTATTAGAAACAAAGATTGAAGCATCAAACTCCCTATTAATTTTTTTTTCATATTCTAACAATTTCCTATGTTCCAATCTATAGATCAAGGATATAGGGAATGGAGATTTTTTTGAGTATTGATACCATTTATAGGAATCCAAGTCACAATAATCCATTATTAAAAGAGGTTTCTTTTTTGATGAAATCACCTTTGATCTAAATATATACTCGGCCATTACAGAACAAAAACAAAAAATCATATGTATCCTATCTTTTGAGAGCAGGACATCTATTTTTTCCTGAAGTTTTCGACTATAAAAATAATTTACTGAGATAGGCCTTTTTTTTATTAAACTGGAAACTAGGGCAATAAATTTCTTAGAACTCGGGATATAACTAGAGTAACAAGTTTTAGAAAACCCTAATAAATCATCTATGTATCTTAAATCTTGTTTTACATCACAAAGAGTAGCTATATGTAAGTTGTGTGTTTTTGACAAAAACTTTACTTCATTAAATGACCTTATCTTATCACCCTTATTAGGTGGATAGGGTATCCTGTGAGATAAATACAGGATGTTCATACTATCTTGCTATCTTGTCTATCAATTCTTTTACTTTACTTAAATGACCATTTTGAGAAGGAATAAACATTAGTCCACATTTTTTCACATTAAGGAGTGTCAATACCTCATATGAGATAGGCCTCGTATAAACTACTCTACATTTTAAATCTTGAATCCAGAATCTATCTTCAGGATTCAATAATTCAGTGTCATATAACCTTCCATTCTCTGTAATATCCCTATCGTGGAAGTCTGTTACATACTTAAAACTAAGCCCTCCCTCACTTATATCTATTACCTCTCCTACTATTAATTCACCATGGTATTTAAAAGAAGAAAAAATCCTTTTTTTAGCCATATACCTAGGATATGCCCTTCTCTCTATAATACCCTGTCTTTCCAATAGTTCTGCAGATAACATAAGCCCTTCCCCCTCTGTAATTCAAACACTCTGACTTTTAAGAAAATCTATACATGAGATAAAATCTACATCTTTTCTATCTGAAAAATATTGGCATACATTCTTTAACCTGGGAAATGTCCTACTTAGATTGAGATAATGCCTTACCCTATGATTAAGACTTATAGACCTTATCCTTGGTTGACCTGGATCAATCTCCCATGGATGCATATAAAATAGATACCACCTATTTTGCTTTAAGATATATTCAATACCTTTTATAAAAAAATAAACAGGCAGAAGCCTAAAATAGGCCCCTCCACCCAAGGGCAACACAATTCTTTTTATATGCAAATTAAAGATTGGAATTTCATATAATCCTGCCTCTAGCTCCAACACCCCATTTATGTCTCTTTTTGCCCTAACATCTAAATTCCCATACCTTGGATTTAGTTTAAATGTATTATAGCTTGAATCATATGTATATCCCTCTTTTGCAAGTTGTTCCACTAATGTTCTATTTATTGAGAAATTAGGGGCCCTGAATCCAAAAATCTTATCCCCAATAGTATCTTCTAACAACCTCTTACTATCTTTTATCTCTTTCACAATTTGTTTATAATCAAGATCACTACACATATTGTGCCAATAGCCATGGGAAGCTATTTCATGCCCCATTGAATGAATTCTTCTTATTAACTGTGGTACCTTATTGGCCACCCACCCAAGCACAAAAAAAGTTGCTCTTATGTCAAAGGATTCAAATAATTCCAAGAGGCGTGAGACATTTTTTTCTAATCTAAACTCAAAATTATCCCATTTATCCTGTGGACATGCAACCCTTAAGTTCTCTACCTGAAACCAATCCTCAACGTCAACTGTAAATAAAAAAAATTTTCTGTGCATATAAATATCACGCCCTCTCAAGTAAACGCTGAATCAAAAGCAAGAGCAAAAATCCTGCAATAAACACCAGCCAACCAGAGAACTCATGGATAAAACCCTCTGCCATTTGTTTGCCAAAATTTTCAGATAATATGCCAGTAATGGTGAGCCTTATAACGTTTCCCACAACAGCTATAGGTATAGCACAAAAAAACAAAACAATCTTTCTCCCTCTTGTTAAATTTGAGATATATGCCAGGGCAGCACTCAAGGCCATTAAGGTAATTAGGGAGCGAAGGCCTGAACACGCCTCAACTACTTGAAGGGTAATATTGGGAAGGGTTATTACATTTCCTTCTCTCAAAACAACAAGCCCAAGCATCTTCATAATATGAGTGGAAATACTAGATGCAAATAGGGATAAGGGCAAAGATAATTTATTCCATATTATGGCAGGAAGAGGTATCATAAATATAAGATAACATATGGGAAATAGGACTATTCTACTAACTTCAACACCAAATAGGAATAATACACTCCCAAATATCACTATTAACATGGATATCCCTTGGACTAGATCCAAAGAAGCTATCCATGATAGAATAAAAAGACCTAGGCCCATTATGGTAACTAAAAGGCCCATGTTTGATGGGGTTGGAGAAATATTTTTTAACTGCTCTTTTTTAGTATAGATCAAATACAAAGAGATAAAGGGAATAAAAAAACCATGGGAATAGTTTTGATCTACTTCCCAACTCTCAATTAATTTTAAAATAACCGGATAATATAAAAACAAAAAAATAAAAACCAGCCCAACTAAGGCTAGATTTTTAAGGGTTAGATAAGATAAAACATCCTTTGATCTAAAATCCATGTGGTCCTGTAATCAAGAGGGTAAAATATTATACAAAATCCCTATTACCTTTGCACAAAATCCCTGTATATCTTTTTGTGTTATATTATCAGATAGTCCTATTATCCTCACAAAGGCACCATCTGTCCTTCTTTTAAAAATAGAGTCTATTACCCTATATATCCTCTCTTTATACTCTGAATCAATAACCCTTCCCCTGCACTGATACCAATATATGGCATTCAAGGTCTTAGGTCCATTTTTTACTACAAGCTTATTTACATCCACATACCTTCCATTTGATAGTTTTATTGGCAAAGATACTATATTGTATATATCCCACCCTGATCCAGGCATACAATTTAGCGGTGAATGATATGTCTTTATTCTATCCACATAAGAAAAATAGCTAATATACACATCAAGCAGTTTTCCGTCTCTTGATTTATATTTTCTCCATACATAATCATCTACGCCAAGTATTTTTATCACTTTGGGATCCATATCTTCATTATATACATCTTCCCATGTCCCTATCTTTTTAGGAAAGCTCTGCTCAAGGGGTTTATCTAAAGGAACAGCCTTCACTCTGCTAAAAAAATTAATAGCACCTAAACACAATAAAAATACAATGCTAAGGATAATGACCCTATAAAAAAAACTTTTATCCATGTCCTATTTAACCAACTTAGTTGTATTGTATAGAATAATAGAGAAAAATACCCTATGGTCTTTATAGTCATTTACATCTATATTAGAATCAAGCCATCTATAATCATATGATATAGAGATGTTCATCCATTTTGTGACCTTATATGTCAGTGCTTCATTGAAGGTTATTATATTGTCCTTTCTATCTGGATCTACATCTGTATACTTATTATACCTATAATCTACATAGGATGAATTGGATAAATGCCTGGTAAAATCATATATAAATGACAATCTCCCACCATGATATATGGTAAAACCAAGATTTTCTGAACCAAAATAGGTCTCATCATACCCGCTTGTATATGTAAAACTTATGCTACCCTTTTTTATCCTCCACTTTTTATTAAAATCCACATCTAAATTAATCCCTGTTTCATCCCTACCCCTTTCTTTGTCCTGTTTATAAAAACCTGTGTTAATAGAAATACTCATATCTTTGGAAAATCTATATGCCATACCAAATGATGGTGCGTATATTTGATAGTCCTCTGTATCTCCAGAATAGTCCATATATGTGTGAGAATATGCTATATTTACATTAAAATGTTTTGTAATATCCTTGGTAAGTCTTAAATCCCCTTTAAGTTCATCAAAATCATCAGATCCCCCATAAAAATCTCCTTTGATATAGGAGGTATCAAGACTGAGTATCATGTGTGGCCCTATTTCTATACTTATCCCTGCAACAGGATTATAACGAGTGGCCTCTTGTATATCTTTATCCTCTTCCCAATTTCTGTAGTGATTATATCCAATATACAGAGAATCTCTTTTACCAAATTGATAATTTAATCTCATCCCTCCAGAATAATCAGAATGGTAGGCCCTCTTTTTCCTAATGGTATATTCACTGGGGGTATAGACAGTTGAGGAGGTGGTAGGTCCAGTCACACTATATAGATCCTGGGTCATAGTAAATAAATTGTGCATATTAAAAGTCAAGTTTCTGTAAATCTTATACATATAATCCAAGCTAACATCATGAGCAACATAATTATATTCTTTATGATCAGTATAAGTATATATGGAAGGGGAATATTTTAAATTAGCCTCCCAATACTTTGATGTAAGATCAAGCCCAACAGATGGAGTTATTATATTTACCCAATCTGACTGCTCATTATCACGGGTCAAATTCAAATTGCTGTCATAAGATTCACTTAACTTCAGTGAATATACTAAATCTACATTGACCTGGGCATAGGACTTGACACAAAATATAAGGCCAATAAACAGAACAATCAACCACTGTAGTATGGTCCTTTTTACCATATTATAAACTCCCATGTTATCTTATTTAACAATCACTGTATCGTCTCTTTGTATAAAATAATTCTCTTCTGGATGTTTACCATTTATAATGTCCTTATAGCTGATTTTATACCTAATCTCTTTTCCATTTCTATATCTAAGCAAGATAATATTGTCTTTATTTGCCCATTCTGTAAATCCACCTGCAAGTGCAATTGCCTGTAATATTGTAAGGTCTTTGGTGAGGTCATATTCTCCAACTTTATTTACCTCTCCTACCATATAGAACTTACTGTTTTCTGTATCTACAATAACAGTTACAAATGGGCTCGTTATAAACTCTTTCAGCTTTTTTTCTATAACCTTTTTTAATTGTATAGGGGTGAGCCCTTCGGCCTTTATGTCGTCCAACAAAGGAAGGGATATCCTGCCATCTGTCCTTACCTTAACAACCCTAGTGAGGTCCTTTTCTTTCCACACATTGATTTCTAACACATCACCTTTACCTATTCTATAATAACCACCATTACTAGAAGCATCTCCTGCATATACAGAGGTTATGCCCAATAAAACAAAAAATAGAGATATAATAAAAAATCTTGTTACCTTAACCATAAAACCCTCCAATATAGATTTCTTCAATTATTTGATATTACGGGCAATCACCTAGCCCCTTCACCAGTAAAAACCGTCTTTATTGTCTTAAGTACTATATAAATATCAAAAAATATAGTCATATTTTTTACATAAAACAAATCATATTCTAATTTTTTTAATGCATCTTCTTCAGATGCCCCGTATGGATAATTGACTTGTGCCCAACCAGTGATTCCAGGTTTTAGACAATGTCTCTCACCATAATATGGAATTTTTGCCTTTAATTGTTCAACAAATTCAGGTCGCTCTGGCCTTGGTCCAACAAAACTCATATCCCCCTTAATAACATTCCAAAATTGAGGTATCTCGTCCAATCTAAATCTTCTCAAAAATTTACCAATAGAAGTTACCCTGGGATCATCTTTCTGAGCCCATTTCACCCCGTCCTTTTCTGCGTCCTGTCTCATGGTCCGAAACTTGAACATCTTATACGGGTTCTCCCACTGTCCTACCCTGATTTGAGTAAAAAAAATAGGACCTGGGGAAGTTAGTTTGATAAGCAGAGATATAATAAAAAATATTGGGGATAAGATTATTAATCCAATTAAAGAAAAAAATATATCAAAAGTTCTTTTTACCAATAATTGTAGTTTATATCTAGCAAATCCCTGAGAAAAAATTAACCAACTTGGTACCACTTGTGTAACCAATACCTTACCACTGAGATTCTCATAAAATGTAACCCCATCAACAATATATACCCCCCTGGTCTTACATTCCAACAAGAGTTTTATAGGTGAGACCCCTCTCCTCTCTTCAAGGGCAACAACTATTTTCCGTATATTATTTTCTAAGGCACACCTACATAATTTATCCACATCCCTCTTTATAATATCCTGTTTAAGACCCGAACCCTCAAAAAAATCATCTTTTAAAGAAGAATGAGGGGGTACAAATATATATTTTATATTATACCCAGAATCAAGATTATCTTGAATTTCATTTATAATATGTAGTCCAAGCCCACCATCCATTATCATGATTATATTCTCATTCCAGATACCAGATTGACATAAATATTGATATAATATTCTCCATGAGACCAAAAATAATAGGAGAATGGCAAGTCCAATAAAAAAAATCCCCTGTTCTAAAATAAGTGGTGGATACAGGAAATAAACCGCTGAGAGCACTATACACGTAATCCCTATTGCTTGTATTATCTTTAAAAAAAGTTCTAACAAACTAACCCTATATTTAAATTCATATAAAGAACAATAATACAGAGTAATCTGCAATATTAAAGTAATTACACCAATCCTAATCCATATATTAAGTCTCATATTATGGACAGGGACATGACCATTGTAAAAGAGATAAATTCCTAGATATACGCTAAAAAATACAAATAGACTCTCTAAAAAAAAGAATACAAGATTTCTAATTGGGTAATATTTATTAAAAAATTTAAGCATAGATAAGATATTTAACTAAATAAAATTTAATATGAATATCTATATGAATCATATTTCCTATAATACTTTTTTACCTTCTCATATCCATTTAATATTATACCTTTAAATTTGTTCTTATCAAACTTTTCTATGGTATTCTTTACTACATCTCTGGGAGTATTGGCCCTTCTAACAACTAAATATATAGCATCTACTTCCCTTGCCAACACAAAGGTCTCAGGTGTGAGTTCAATTGGTGAAGTATCAAATATAACATATCTATCTGGATATCTATCCCTTAATTCTCGGACCAGGGCCTTCATCTTTCTAGAAGACAAAAGCTCTGAAGGAATGGCAGAGTCCTCACCAGCTGGTAATATAGTGAGTTTTTCTATTGAAGTCTTACACAAAAGTCTTTCCAATGGCTCTCCTGTGAGTAAATGTGTGCTAAGCCCTTTTTTTGCATACTCCAATCCAAATATCCTATGTATAGTTGGCCTTCTAAGATCTGCATCTACAAGTAAGACATATTCATCAAGACCCTTTGCTATAGTAACTGCCAGATTCGCTGATACAAAAGATTTGCCCTCGCCTTGAAGACAACTAGTTATCAGTATGGTCTTAGGGGGCTCGCCTTCTAATGGCCTTATAATCCTAGACCTTAAGAATCTAAACTCTTCAGCCAATACAGAACCAGGCTTATGGATTACTACCAACTCTTTTGTAAATTCTGGGACCTGAAAATTTTCTCTGTAATCTTTCTCACTACCCTTTTCTATGACTGTCCTCTCTTTCTCTGCTTTTTCCAATGCATCATATAATCTTCCCATAGCTATCTCTCTATTTATTTTTCTTCTGTCTCAAATGGCAGACAAACTATTACTTTTGCATTTAAATAACTCTCTATTTCCTCTGGGGTATAAAATGCTGGGTCCAAACTCTCCTTTAAAAATGCAAGCCCTAGTCCCAGTCCTAGTCCCAATATTATAGAGATAAAACCAACTTTTTTTACATCTGGAGAACTTGGGACCAGAGATGGTACTGCAGGATCAATTACCCTAAATTGCTCACCCTTTTGACGCTTTTCCAATTCCTCAGCCATCTCTGCATTCAATTTTTTTGCCAACAATGCCTGATATCTCTTGCTCAAAACATTATATTCCTTTTGCATCTTCTCTAGCTGCAGTGCTATTTTAGGAGTAATCTCTATCCTTTTCTTATAGACTGCTATTTGGGCCTCAACCTGCTTTATCCTGTTTTGATAATTCGTTATCTGGTTTCTAATGGTTTGTAATTGGTAATACAAAGGGGTCTCCTCCTTAAATACCCTTCCTTTGTGTTTCTTTAATTGTTTTTTTAGTCTCTCGATCTTTTTCTCCAAGGCCACCACGTCTGGATGTCTTGGAGTATAAATAGATCTAAGTTCCCTCAGCCTCATCTCCAACTGATCAATTGACTCAAAATTATTCTCTTTTTGAGATATATTAGAGGTCATAGGATTTTGAGATTTTAATTGTTCTCTTAAAATAGCTTCCTGCTGTTTTGCAATGGTGAGCAAATTTGCCAGATTATTATATTCATCTTTTAATTGATTTAATATGGTGATGTTCGACTGTAGTTCATCTGGCAATGCCCCCATGTGCTCTTTTTTAAATCCTTCTAGTTCCCTTCCCTTTCTCTCCATCTCGTCTTTTAACCTAGCAACCTCTGACTCCAAAAATTTTGTAGTACCCATGGCCATTTCTTCTCGGATCTTTAAATTCTCATCAATAAATTGAGATGCCAAGGCATTTGCAACATCTGCTGCTATTTTTGGATCATACCATTCAAAAGATATCTCAAATGCCCTTTTCCCCCCCTTTAAAGATACCTGTATCTTTTTCCTGACAAAATTGACAAGTTGCATATCATCACCAGGGACTTTCTTGTTCCCAGTAGAACCCAGTCCTAACTTTTCAAGAATATTATCCTTTATTTTTTCAAACCGTCCCTTTTCCCTTGGGCTATTTAATTGAAACTCCTTTATTATCCTTTCTATATTAGTACGACTATATACTTGTTGAGATATTGTATTTAATCTATTTTGCAGGCTTTCAGTTATAGTGGATTTTACATAAGAGCTTGGTATCCTTTGAGACTCAACTAGAATTAAAGTAGTTGATTTATATGTCTTTGGAGTAACTAAGATATAGATTCCACCACATATTATAGACATTATAAAAGGAATAATTATCCACCACCTACGCCGTTTAACGATATCAAAATAGGGTTGAAGATCAATTTTTTGGATTTTAAACATAATAAGCTAGATTCTCCTTTATCAAAAATAAATATCAAGATGGCCCTGCCAAATTAATGCCATGATAATTATCTTGACAAAACCACCTAGTCATGACCTATATTATTTCAAAATATGAAATTTATATATGCATTGCTATATTTACATTAACTTGATTAAACTTATTTTTCTTTTTTATCAACCAGAAATATAATATTCAGTGAATTAATGAAAATATTTTCACTTTAATATGAATTCTTTTTCATCAGAAAAAAAAATTAAAGGGAACTTATGTACTTTCTTTGAATAAAGATTAGTTGTACAATTCTTGCATAGTCTTTTTTCGACTAAAAAAATATTGTTGTCTCAAATTCAGAGATCTAGATATAGATCTTAGCAACTATTTAAGATAAAATAAAAAAATAAGTTTCATGTTAAAAAAAATAGGTGAAAAAAGACAAGAACCAAGGATACCCCTTGAAATAAGGGGAATAATTAAAAGACCAAGTTTTTCAGAGTCGAAAAAATGTATAGTAAAGAATCTAAGCCTGCACGGTGCATTGATTCATTTTGATGAGCCATTAGACAAAAATGAACTGGTTCAAATATCCCTTGAGCAAGGAATTAACAATTATTACAAAAAGTTAGGAGTTGTAAAATGGTGCAGGAATGGAACAATACCCTATAGAATTGGAGTCTATTTTAACAAGGAAGTTGATATCCCTATATCATTAAAAGATTTATCAAAATCCATAGAAGAATATGTGAGAGTTTCTTTTAGATCAGAAGAAGGACATTCTACATTAGTGAACAATTTTTATATAAACCTCTTCAAAGACTCTATCCCTCAACTATATATTGGTCATTTGTGCTCTTTTTTTAAAAACAAGATCATTGATATATTTCAATCTATTAGTAGTGAATCTAATATTATTTTTTTGCAGATAAAAAGATTGTTAAATATCTTAGAGCAAAAAGACACACAAGAAATCGAAAAAAACATATATTTTTTCTATAATCATATTGAAAATATTAACAACGAATTAGTTAAGATAAAAAATTTTTTACACACAATAGACAATAATCTAACAGAGGTATCTGAACATCCTATAGATATTATAGATTTCAAAAAAATATTAAGTGATGGAATAAATTCATTCTTTCATAAGGTAAATGCCTTTGGCAAAGTAGAAATATCCTATGACCTATCTGCAAATATCCCAATCTTTATTGGAAGGACTTACATCTTAAAAACAGCTATAGATATGATATTTGGTTTTATTACAAATTATATATTTTTTTATAATGCAAATAAAATTCATATATACATATCCTATCAAGACAAGACCATAAGTATCAATTGTTTTAATAATGGATCAGACATGTTTAAAGATGATATTTTTATATGTAAACAAAACTTGCTCTCCACATACACAAAAAACAAATTTATTAATTTTTTAAAATTCATAGTAATAATCTTAGAAGAATATGATGCAAGTATAAAAATTAGGAATGAATCAGGTAACAACATGATTTCTTTAAATCTTTCAATAAAACCTGTCTAATACTTCCATCAAATGTTTAACCAAAAAATTGTAAGATCGGGGTAATAAAAATGATCAAAAAAATCGTTATCTTTTTTTTGTCAATTTCCATGGTCTCTCTTATATCTTGCCAAAATAAGACAGAAAAATATAAAGACTACCTCAAACAGGGCAAGACCTTTTTAGAAAAAAATGAGTTAAATAAAGCCAGGATACAACTCTTAAATGCTGCAAAAATAAATCCCAAGGGCAGCGAGGCCTACTATTATCTAGGTGAAGTATTTTTGAGAAAAAAAATGTTTAGGTTAGCTGTAAGCAATTATATGACTGCCCTAAAATATAATCTTGAATACTTTGACCCTAATTTTCGTATGGGAGAGTTGTTGATTGGAGCAAAAAGATTTGATGACGCTATGAAATTTCTAAAAAGGGCAATAAAAAAACGACCAAAGGATATAAAAGCAAATGACCTCTATTCATATTGTCTTATGCAACAAAAAAGATATAAGGACGCAGAAAAGGTCTTAAATCAAACACTCTCTATAGCCCCTGAGGATCCAGGGACCTTAATACTATTAGGAAATATCTATCTTATTAAGGATAAGGATATAAAAAAGGCAGAAGAATTTTTCAAAAAGGCGATACAGGCAAAAAATACAAGGTTTAAAAATTTCCTTCCCCTATATAATCTTTATTTGAGGGAAAAGGCCTTTGACAAGGCAGAAGAAACCCTAATTAATGCTGAAAAGAGGTTTCCCAAGGACCCTGAGATAAACATTGCACTGGCAAATTTTTATATAAACACAGGTCATACAGACAAGGCAGAAAAACAGATAAAAATTGCTATAAATAAAGATCCTAAAAATCCCTCTTTCTATAAGATGCTATCGTTTTTATATATATTTAAACAAAGAGACATAAAAAAGGGAGAGGAAGTCTTAAAAGATGCAATCAAAAATGCAGGTGATCGACCCCAATCTTATATAAACCTTGCAGTTTTCTATCTTTCAATTAAAGATGGCAAGGATGCAGAAAAAATTCTTAATCAAGCCATTAAAAAATTTCCCAAAAATCCAGTGCCAATGAGGCTTCTGGCCCAATATTACTACGAGACCAAAGATATATCCAAGGCCAAAGAACTATATGAAAAACTCTTAAAAAAAGACAAAAACGACCCACTTGCCAGATTAATTAAGGCAAAAATACTGTTGCGACAAGGAAAAGATGAACAGGCCAAGGAGATCTTGACCAGGCTTATCAAAGATAACCCCCAATTTGATGAGGCATATTTTACCAAGGCATTATTGGATTTCAAGGAGGGGAAAAAGGAACTAGCTAAAGAGGATCTCAATAGAACATTAGACATCAATCCAAATCATTTAAAAGCCAATTTATTCATGTCTGAGATATTAATTAGAGAAAAGGATTTTCAGGGTGCCAAGGAATATTTAAAAAAGGCAAAGTCTCTGAGTCCTACTGATATCAGAATCTATATAAACCTAGGCAGGATTGCCCTTGCTGAAAAAAAATATGCTCAAGCAGAAAAAGAATTTAATAGGGTCATTACCCTCACTCCTAAAAATCCAACAGGATATGTACTCCTAGCTGATACCTATTTGTATGAAAAAAAATTGGACAAGGCATTAAATGAGTATAAACAGGCATTAGATCTGAACCCTTATACCATAAAGTCCATAACCAATATCCCCTTAGTTTATCTATTAAAAAAAGAAAATAAAAAGGCCATAGAGTTTTGCAGAAATATCATGTCAAACTACAAGGACAAAAAAATCAGGGGATTTATATATTATACCCTTGGAAAGGTATATCTTGCAGCAAAAAAAATAAATAAGGCAGAAGAGGCCTTCAAGAACTCCTTAAAAGAAAACCCCAATGCCATCTTGCCTTACATTCAAATGGCAAACATTGCGTTAATGCAAAAAAATATAGACGAGGCAATAGGATATTATTCTAAGATAGAGAAAAAAGAGCCCAATAACTTAATAACACTTATGACCCTAGGGGTTTTATACAACAAAAAACAGGATTTAAATAACGCAAAGAAATATTATAAAAAATGCTTACAGATTAAGCCAGACTTTGCCCCAGCGGCCAACAACCTTGCATGGCTAATTGTTGAGCAAGGAGGAAACCTAGACAAGGCCCTTTCATTGGCCCAAATAGCAAAACAAAAAATGCCAGATAACCCATATGTGTCAGACACACTGGGGTGGATTTATGTGAAAAAAAATGCATTTTTAAGCGCTATAGCACAACTAGAAGATGCCCATAAGTCCTTGCCAAACATGCCGACTGTCACCTATCATCTGGCATATGCATACTTTAAAAACCAAAATTATGCTGATGCAAAAAATCTAATTGAACAATTGTTAAAGGAGAAGAAAAATTTTCCAGAAAAAAAAGAATGTAAAAAACTCCTTGAGCAAATCAACAAAATTACAAAGAAGTCAAAATAACGTTAAATACAATGTATTTAAAATTTTATGGATTAAAAAGGGAACCATTTCATATAACCCCTGATCCCTTTTTCTTTTACCTAGGGCCAAGTCATAGAGAAGCCTTTGCAGCTCTAATATATGCCATAAAGAACAAAAAAGGATTTGTGGCAATCACAGGAGAAGTAGGTCTTGGCAAGACTACTGTAATAAGGACATTCCTACAACAATATAAAAAACAAAAGAATCTAAAAGTCCTTTTTATATTTAATACTAAACTAAGTTTTAAAAATCTCCTAAAATTAATTTTATTGGAACTTGGGATCGAGAAAGAAAAATTACAATCCTTAACATATAATACAGATGAAGATTTTGAAGTAGAAGCGATTCAGTTACTATATCATAATTTAATAGAAGATTATAAAAAAGGGATCAATGTTGTCCTTATCCTAGATGAGGCTCAAAACCTTCCTATCGCTACCTTAGAAAAACTCCGCCTGATATCCAACCTAGAGACAGATAGGAATAAACTCATCCAAATATTCTTGATTGGTCAACCAGAATTAGACAAAAAACTCTCTTTAAAAAATCTAAGACAACTTACACAAAGGATAGAGTTAAGGGTAAAGTTGACTCCTTTTAAAAAGGGAGAAGTGGCAAAATATATTGACTACAGACTAAAAAAAGCAGGATATGCTGGCCCTCAACTATTTACCAAGGGTGCAATAAAAAAGATCTGCAAATACTCTAACGGAATACCACGTAAAATAAATGTGATATGTGATAATGCATTAATAAATGGTTTTAGTTTAGACAAGAAGAAAATTGACACCCGAATAATAAAAGAAGTTTGTCAGGAATTATACGATAAGGACAATATATTCAGTATCAAAAAAATTATCTATATAATTATATTCCTAGTCATTTTCTCAACATCATTTTATATTGGTACACATGTAAATGATTTAACACAAATATCCTTATTTAAAAATAACCAATCAATTATTACGCAACTATCCAAAGTCCAAAATAACACCCCAAAAATTATAGATAAAAGTACTATGCAAAATAATACATCTTTAAATAAGATTTCAGTAACTGAACAAAAAAAACATATATATAAACAAGCCCTTTACCATACTGATAATAACACTGAATCATATTCAATTTCTACTCAAACAATCTTAAAAAAAACAACAAAAGAACCATATGAAGATAAACTAACTAAATCTTATAGCAATAATACAATAAATACATCCAAGGCTATAAAACTAAAAAATAAACTTTTAACTGAGTTAGACACCAGGGGAAAAATCATATACTTAATCCTAGATGAAAAATTTCCTTTTTTTAAAAAACTATCTGAGGTTCGACAGATAGTGCTTGTAGAAATGGCAAAACAGACCTCTATTGGTGGACTTATGACCTTTAAAAAAATGCTAGCGGCCTTAGGTAGAGGAGATTATAATGCTGCCTCCAAACACATGCTCTATTCCACATGGTATGAAAGGGTAGGCCTTAAGGCATATGAATTAGCTAAAATAATGAAGACCAATAATATGAAGTTGTTAATAGATTGGATTAACAAATATAGGATAGAAAATCATTCCAAACAAGACACATCAAACTCTAGCACGCCCTCTCCTGAAAAAACTCCCCAATAACAAGGCAGTTCCCATAAAGATGTTTGTTGCTGGCTCAGGCACCTAGGACTTTCATGTCATGGGAAAAAGGTGAGAATACTTTACATAACTTCTTCCTTTAACTTGGACCAGAAACTAAAAAGTTATCTAGTTCTCTTCTAAGGGTCCTAACTCTTGTTTCAGATTTTGCATATCCAAACCTAAATAACATAATATGAGATTCATCTGCATCTAGATTTAATTCAAAAAGATTTTCATACTTGGGCCATATTGATTTTAACATCTCTTTATGTGTAGTCAAAAAACTATCCTTATCCCTTTTCCACCTCTCCCAAAATAGGGTAATAGCGGTCATGGGCTGAAAATAGAGCCCATTTTTTGTAATCTCAAGCCACACCCTTTGCATGGCCATGCCACCTTTTAAAAATGCACTCCTATCTGAGCCATCCACAGTAATTAATCCAATACCAGAGGAAGAATTTATACCCTTTAGAGAATGATGGGCAATAAGTTTTCCAAGGCCTATTTTATTCATAAATTCCATAACTGACCATGGCCGAGTAAGTTTTAAAAAGATCTCGCCAATTGTACCGGCTTCTAAATTTTTAATTGGAAGACCATCTCGTGTCTCATACATATGTCTATCATTGAACCTAATCATTCTCATAAGGTGTTCGTGCAGGGGTCTAAACTCTACACGTATCCTGTCTACCTCATATATTAATTTGGCTATTTTTTTAATAATAGACCTATTGGTTATGATCTTTAAACGAGCGCCAGGTATTTTTTGTATTTGCATATATAAGTTATCTATCTTTGATTTATCTATTTGTTTTTTAGTAAAAAATTTTCTATTTGTGTGACGGACCCATATATAATCTACTAGATCATCTTTTTCACAATCCTTAGGTGAGGCAAAATCCATTATAGCCATTAGATCCTTGTCCTTGGGGTCAGGATGAAAATTTATAGCTGGGACTATATTAAACATAGTGGATGCTATCTTGATATTTTCTATAACAGCGCCACAGGATATAATTGAGGCAATTTGATCTACATTAAAAAAGGATTCATCCCTTTTAGGATCTAAGTATAGATAAATATTATTTTCTCTAATAGCAAATTTCCACGGTTGGGCATTATCTCCTGAAGGGGCAAAGGTGCCGGCCTTTAATAAATATTCAATGATCTCTTTTGAAAAAGGATGTCCTTTTTCCCACACTGGAGGAGGTGGGGGAGTAATTCTCTCTAATGTATCTAATTTTAATATATAATTTTTAATAATATATTTTTTTATCCTCTGAAAAATGTTTCTATTTCCATTTCTAAGACACCCTTTAACAAATTTTTCCCTGTAAGGATCAAATTGATAATAAAAGGGAACTGGTCTCACTTTTCCCTTATTTAATAAAATCTTAACCACCTCAAAACCTGCCATAGCAGCACATAGATTACACGCAATTATAGAAGAAGGCCCTTTTTTGGCTTCTAGATCCACTTGTTTTTTATCTATATATTTTATGTGCAATCCTTTAGGTGCTAGTCCCAAAGCAAAGTTTAGATATTTTTCCAATTCAGGCATACCAGTATATATGTCAAAATATTCATCAAAGGACATTCCCTTATTAGGGGAAAAAACAAGCACTCCAGTGCCAAACCCCAAGGGAGCAGCAGTAATAACATAAATCCCTTTTTCCCTAGCCTTATTAAAGACTAATCGTCTCATGTTAAACTCAAAAAAGTCCAATCCATCCACTACTATATCTACTCCATCTAAGAATTCATCTAAATTTTCAGGAGAAATACCTCTGTCAAAGACCCTAATCTCTAAAAATGGATTCACATCAAGTGCCTCTTTTGCCATACAATGGACCTTGCCTTTCCCAAAATTAGAGACCTTGGCACCATACTGTCTATTTATATTTACCACATCAAATCTATCAAAATCCGCTATATTGAATCTTCCTATCCCAAGTCTAGTTAATGTTATTAAGTGGAGCCCCCCAACTCCACCCATTCCAGGAATAGCTATCCTAGCTTTAGACAAAATCTCCATGTCTTCCTTGGACAAGATACCTATATTTCTAGAAAAAGCCTCGCTAATAAAGTCTGTTTTTGAATCTATGCCATGTTGTAATAACCTGTGTTTTATGTTCTCTAACATACCAACCTCTTCTTAATTCTTTTTTATAAGCAAAATACAGGGAAGTAGTATCAAGTCGCCTATAAGTGCAGTTAACATAATAATTGATGTGAGCAGCCCAAAATCAAATGTAGGATGAAATTTACTAGTTACAAGCACCGCAAATCCAAAGAATAAAATTATAGATGAACTTACTATGGCCCTGCCCTTGGATTCCAATGTCATACGTATGGCTTCTTTAACATCCAGACCATCCTCACGCCTCATACGCAAATATTCAGACAAGAAATGAATTGTATCATCCACTGCAATCCCTATTGCAACTGCTGATATCAATGCAGTGGCAGTATTCAAGGTAATTCCAATTAACCCCATAAATGCAAAGTTGAGTAGGATTGGAAATATATTTGGGATAAGACTAATTAGACCTATGGAAAAAGATCTAAGGACCAAGATCATAATAATTGCTATAGTTATCCCAGCATATAACAAACTCTTGATTTGACTCTTTACCAATGCATTTATGATTATAACCTGTTGAAGGGCCCTTCCAGTCACCCTTGCATATATATTGGATGGGGTGTGTTGCTTTAAAAACCTTTCTATTTTGTCAATTATTTCCTTCTGCTTTGAAGATGAATGTTCTGAAAGCCTAAGAGAGATCCTTGTCTTGTCAAAAGATTCTGTAACCAGGTCATCAATGGTCTGAATATCGAATAATAATAAAAACTGAGATACCATATTTCTTGTGTCTGGTATTTTATACCACCTGGGATCTTCATCGTGAAAGGATTTATTCATTTCCTTTAAATAATCGTCTAGAGAAATCACTACATCTACACCAGGTATACCTTTAGAAAAATCTTCCACCTGTTCAATAAATTTTAATTTTTTTGGATCTTTAAAGCCATCTGGCAATGTCTTCAAATATACATCAAGGGATCCAGTACCTGACAGATTCTTTTCCACAAAAATTAGGTCCTTATATTCTCTAGTGGAAGGCATAAAAAACTTGTTTAGGTCTGTCTCAACCTTAACCTTAGAAGCCCCCCAAAGGGAAATCCCTGAAATAAAAACGAACAACACCAATAACTTTAAATAATGACGCTCTATAAATGCAAATGTCTTAAGCAACATCCTATTTATCAAATTCCCCTTAGATGAAAAATCTCTAAAGGACCATTTTGGTGGAGAAAATAATAAAATTGGGGGGAGAAAAAAGAATGCATAAAAGAATTCAAACACCATCCCACAAGAGGCCATAACCGCAAAATCCTTAATTGGAGAGAGTTCGCTGGCATATAGGGAAAAAAAACCAATGGCAGTGGTAAGGGTGGTTAGAAAACAAGGAAATGTTATTCTTTTTAAAATCCAAGACATACTGTCCTTAACATCCATTGTATCTAGTAGATTCACATCTAAGTGTGAAAATATATGTACTGTATCTGATAGGGACATGGCCATGATAAGTGGCGGTACAATAGATGTTACATTGTGAAGTGCAATACCTGTAAGCCCAAAAAGACCCATGGTAGACATCATACATGCGGATATGTTGATAAGTGCGAGAAGAACAAGATACGGCTTTCGAAAAAACGTCCATATAACTATTAATACTAGCGCATAGGTAATGGGCACAAATACCTTTAAGTCCCTCTTCATGTATTGGCTTAAGGCAAAATCAGTTACAGTCCAACCCGCCATATGGAAGTTAAATACATTAGAATAACGATTTAATACCCCCTTTACCCTGCTTAAGAGTTTTTCCCTGTAATTGGGGTCTTTAGGTCTAATATATGCAAAAACCACAATAGCAGTGGTCTTTCCATCTTTAGATATCAAGTTGTTTTTATATAAAGGATTAGAGATGGCCTCTTTTTCCAATTTCCTACATCCTTTCACTGTATTTGGTATTTCTTCTAAAAAATCCCTTGTTTCAAAATAATCCTTACCTCCCTTTATATCATCTACATTTGCAAGGCTAATTACATCTTTGGCCAGGGATATATTTTCTAAATCATTTGTTATTTTCTTTAAAATCCTTAGTTTCCTAGGTGTAAAGAGGTCTTTGTCTTTAAATGCAATCACAAAAAATTCATCACTTCCAAATAGTTGTCTAAATTTATGATAAAATTTTGTTGCAGGATTATCCTTTAATTCAAAATAATCCACATTGTTTACTGTTTTTAGCTTTGGCAAAAATGAAGAAAAGAAAAAAAATACAAGGAGTGATATAAAAATAAATAATTTGGGGAACCTTATAGATATATCCATAATAACCTAAAAATAAAGTTTCACGACAAAATAAACCTCATCTGCTAAATCATATTGTCCCATCAGCGTGTCCTTGTCTCCACCAAAACCTATAACACCAATCTCAAGATCAAGGTTGGATACTTTTTTACAGACAAAATATGGATTTATGTAATATGAATAATCAGACAAAAAATAAGAATATTTAACACCAATCTTCCAATCTCCTTCCATAAACCCTTTAGATACCTCGGCTAACAAAGATATATTATCCTCTTTAAAATACAAAAGATCATCTTCATAATGAAATATGTGGTTGTGAGATAGCTCCACGTTTAGATATAGATCATTATCTCCATTATAATCCATACCCAATACATACCACAACATTTGTTTGTGCACTGATACAAGGGATTGTGTCAAAAATCCATTCTTGTCAAAAAATGCTGCCTCTCCCCTAACACCAAATTCATCAAAGGTACCCTCAAACTCTATTCCATAAATATTCCTCCGTATATAAGAGGCCTCTATATTCCCATTTGTCATTTGGATAAAAGGTAGCTGTTCTATTAAATTACTTCCTGAAAAATCCTCTTTTACCTTAATACCTTTAACAGGAAAACTCTTTATGTAAGGATTAGGATCAAAACCATTTAAATAACTAATGGACATGTCAAAACTATCAGTGCTAAACCCAATCCTACCACCACCTTGAACATTTTCTAAAGACTTGGCAGGTATTCTTTTATCCACCTGCAAATTATTAATATAATTTTTGAGATATGCAGGCAATTTATACTTATCAATAAAATAAGAGGAGCTATTTTTTAGTTGTTTAAATACTGCAAAATTCCTATCAAAAAAATACACATCATTTGGTTCCACAAAAGGAATTACGACCCCTTCTAACCTAAAATTATTTTTAAAAAATTCTATATCTCCCATCCAGTTTGGGATCTTTCTCTCTTCATAAGGGGGTAATATAAATAGTCTAAGGTCTTGGGAATTCAGGTTGTCCACTGGACTGATCTGATCTGTTTTCCCCCATCTAATAACCTGCTTACCAACCCTTATCCTAAATGGACCTTTATTTATTACCAAATAACCTTCATGTAATCCAAAATCTACATCCCTTTCATCCTTGGTATCTTCTATATATAAGAAATCCCAATCCCACGACATAATTCCATATGATCTTTTGGAAGGCGGTACCCATCCATGAGCTGATCCAGATAAATCATATTTTATTTTTGCCCTTATCTTTGTATTTATATACCTCTTGTCTTCAAATTTATTGTAGTTAAGTTGATTTGCTGCCCTATTTTCTATCTTCCCAGAAAATCTCATTTTTTTGAAAAAAGAATTGAAAATAGGATAGTTATTTTTAACATTACCTTGTTTTTGGGAGATAGGTTTTATATTTAATGTTTTTTCATTATCATGAGATCTGTCTAAAACCCAATTAGAAACTGAATGAAATTTATTTTTTTTATTATAAAAATCTATTACCAATCTATATTTATTTTTTCCATCGATTAGAAAAAATGTCTTGGGAACCATCTTTTCCCTGTTATAAGATATTATTATGCCCTTTTTAAAAGAAATATCTTCTATAAAATTCTTTTTAATTTTATTTACCTTTTTTTTAACCAAACTATTTGTCTCAACATTATCATTCCAAACAATGAATATATGACCATCCCCAGAGTCTATATCTTGAGAACGCTTGCCCATAACACAAAAGACTAGCCTAAAAAAATCCTTATGATCTGCCCATCTTATGTTGTAAATAGAAGTATTACTAAAAGCACTGGATATATTTAAATGGAATAAAATAAAGCAAAGGCATAAGATAAATACCTTACCAATTTTCCAGGCTTCTCTTTGTAAATACATCATCTGTAATCTCACTTATGTTGTATTTTACATTTGCAACCTCAAGGTCTGTCTCGTGCTTTCTCTTTAGGTTTTTCATCACTATTTTTAGAGGTGTCCATATACCCTGTATTTTCTCAAGCTTTTTTATCAACAAGACTTTAAACAATTTATTGTGCTTATTATAAAATTCTGTTTTAATGCTCAAAAAAATACCTTTTGGTATATAACTTCTAATCAAAGAATATTCTGTCCTAGTGCCTGGTTTTGGGGTAGACTCCAATATAATACAATTATATTTTCCAATCTTGGTACTTCCCACTATCTTATGAACAAATTCATCTACCCTCCTCCTCTCCATATCTTCATATGTAAAATCACTATTTACAAATGAACTTCCCTTTTGAGAGGACACAATCCTCCTAACCCGCCTAAGTGCAGGTAAATATAGATACTGTATAGTCTTTCCCTCTTTGTCTTCTATAGACAGAAATCCTGTACCTGCAATGTCCTCTGGCTCCAGAAATCTAATAAAATTTTTTCTAATTTTATCCTTTTCCATGTATAGGTTTAAAAATTTACGTTTTCTTATATTCCCATTTTTATCTATTAAAAACATGTACATAATTGCCTTTGAATTATCTCCAATATATCTATCATGGACTTTTTTGGCGAGTTCATATCCATTTAATGCATAACAGGGCACTGTAAATAAAAAAATAAGAAAACTCACTATAGAAAAATTAGTTATCTTCATTACAAGTTACCTCCTATTTTTACATCATAATCTTAGTCCATTATAATGTTTTTTAAGCATTTCCTTTTGTGCTGGGGTCAAATTATCTCTAATAGATGGTTCTTTCTCGAGAAAATAACTCACAATATCAGCAGTAATCCTCTTTGGTTTGGGTTTTAAACTCTTAAGGTCTGAATTAAATATTGAGGTTGGCTTTACTGGCTTACTACCTGTCATGATGTAGAAATAATAATCTAAGGGGGTCTCCATCTCTAAGGTCTTAAAGATTTCCATCATTTCATCAACAGACTCCTCTACCCTCCCCCTCAAGGCCACTGCTGGAGCGCCTACTTTTGGATACATCTTTTCATCCCCTAATTTTTCAAATGGAAACAAGTTCATGTAATACCTCACATGTCGTGGATTTATAGCAATACATATATCATCGACCCCTTTATATAAAGAATACCAAAACATCACCTGTACTTGATACAGAAAAATATTTTTCCACCTATATTCCCTTGGGGTTGCCAATGAAGACAATTCTGCCACCTGCCTTCCTTGGAGACGAAGTTCATCTAACTCCTCCTTATAAATAAGGTCCATGGGTAAACCGAACTCTTTAGTATCAAATATCTCAGTCAAAGTAGAAATTACTGTTAAATAAGATTTGGCAATTATATGTACAGTAGTTGGTAAAAGAGAAAATATAGAAAAATAAAGACCATGGTCCTTGGGGTCTTTTATATATTTTTTCTCCATATAAATCTTATATACTAAGGCAAATGCTTGTTCTAATTCCTCCTTGGTCTCTGCAAACTTGATAGCTGGTTTATCTAGGTCATCTAGGCCTAAACGTTTTAGGCCAGAATATTTAATCCTTAAGGTCCTACGTCTCTCCCTGCCTTTATTTTCATCTAATCTTATGGCCTGTTCTTTAATAGGCATAAATTACTCCTTAATAAACTAATACATACCCTATACACAATTATTGCACATTTTTCTTAGTAATAAACTTCCTAACCAGGTTCTGTCTATTATGTCAATTTAAAACCCCAGTATAAAAAAACATAACATTAAGAAGACATAAACTTTTTCCCATGAATCAAAACTACATAATAGATAGTCCCTTAGAAAAAGATCCGTTAAGAACACCATTTATGAGATTATTTTAGTATTTATCCAAGTTGATAATTTTATTCAAAAAATACACTAGGATGCAATGGAGTCTTATTCTTAAAAAGTATTTCTAGCTCCTTTTTATCCTTTTTTGATATTTTCAGAGAACATATGGGCATAGGTCCTTTAAAATTTCCTCCATAAAATCTAAGGCTATTATCAATAAAAGAACTGAGCACAAACCCAGCCTTTACCCTTATGGGTAACATCTCTTTTTCCCACTTAACCTCAACTACCCTAAAAAAGTCCCCATCATTTACCCCCTTTACCATATTGCCTGTCTTTAATAAGGTCTCAATCAAGGTATGGGGCAAGATCCCACAGGCCTTACATAAATATTCAAAAAAGGAAGGATAAAGCACTAAATAATAATTATTATCCAGTTTACACCCTATTGATTTTCCAGGGATATTTAAAATTTCTTGCATAATATTATATCTTTTTCCCAGTTCCCTTTGAACAATATTTAAAATCTTTGAATAATCTATAATCGTCATATATTTGACTCCTAAAAAGAGTTAGTTTTTAATATTATAACATCTAGATTGACCGGGCAAGCATAAAATATCTATTTCTTTAAGTATTATGATTATTTTTTTAATACTTACTTTTATACAAGTTTTTACTTGAACTTGACCACATCTATAATATTATTTATCTTTAAAGAAACTAATGAACATGGGTAATTATAAAAAATAAAAGGAATATATTAATGGAAATTACATGCCCAAAATGTGGTTTTACAAGGAACATCCCAGATGAAAAAATACCTCCAAGGGCTCAAATAGCAACATGTCCAAAATGCTCTCATAGATTCAAATTTAGAGACCTCGAAGATAAAGCAGGCAGTGAGACCAATATAAAAAAAGAATATATGTCTGATAAAGAATCTAAAGACCTGTGGAGCAGTTTAGAAGAACTCACCAATCATGATACAAGTGATGATGAACCAGAGGGTAGTTTTTCAAATAAAACCCAAGAGGTCAAACCCATGCAAGTCCCATGGGAAAGTCTTGAAAAGCACGGTTTTTTTGCTGGATTCTTTGAAACTATAAAACAGGTATGTATAAATCCTAAGACATTTTTTGAAAACATGCCTATCAAGGGGGGATTAGTTAGACCCCTTATTTTCTATCTCTTGATATCTGAGTTATACACTGCCTTTAGATTGATCTGGCAATTAATAGGAATCAATTTCCCTGTTGAATCAGGACAGGTCCCCTTAACAGGATTGGGATTACATGGAATAGAGTCATTGGTTTTACTTATCTTATATCCTGTATTTCTAACAATAATCCTGTTCATTGGGGCAGGGATAAATCATTTATGTCTACTAATAGTTAAGGATGGATCCAGGGGATTCAATGGGACTTTTAAGGTCCTTTGTTATTCATCAGCCCCTATGATCATGAGTATCTTCCCTCTCCTTGGGCCAATCATTGGACTTATATGGTCAGGGGTGTGCAACTTTCTCGGTTATAAATATGTACATAGGACCTCCTCTATAAAAATTGTCATCGCCATGATGCTGCCCTTAATTGCCTTGTTATGTATTGGAATATTATTTAAAGGTGCAGTGCATGTTTAAGTTCAAAATATTAGCAAAGATATTTAAGAAAAAAGACAAAAAAATAGAAGAGCTATCCTGTGAGCAGTTCAAAAAACTGAGCCAGGATATCAAAGAACTTGCAAACTTGATTGGCAAGATATGGGCAGAAAATATGGAATTTCAAATAAAGATTAAAAGAATAAAAAAAGAGATGGAACAATTAGATAAGATATTAGAACAGAAGTCATTTTCCTTTTTATCACATGAAAAAAAATTAGAATTAAAAAAAAGCCTTTTAATCTCCAAAAAAGAACTACTAAAGTGCATTCAAGAAGCCCCTTGTCCCACTAAGAGGATGCAATAAAGTGAGCAAAAATATCCTATTATATTCCCTCTTATACAGTCTCTTATTCTTGACCTCATGTGTAACAAAAAACATAGAAATCGACTATTCACATATAACGATGTCCAAGTCTGCACCTATAATAAGAGGTGTTCCAAATTACATTATTTATCCATTAACATATCCCCAAAGTCTGCCTTCTGCTTATATGGTCCCCTTTAAAATAAATTCTAACTTTGACAATAAAAAATTTCTGGAATTAGAACTAACAAAGATATTATATAATAATTGGTTAAAAAATAGGGTCTTCCCAAAATTTATCATGTCAGAGCAACCAATTGACAATTTAGACAAAGCGATTTTAATGGCAAAAAAAACAAAATGCGATCTACTTATCTATCCTCAAATCTCTTATCTTATGTTTGGTGGGAAGACTTCTACTACAAGAGTTGCCATAAAAATAGATATATATGATACAGAGAAAGGACTACTTATCTGGTCTATAACCCATGCTGGGGAAATTAAACCAATGACAGAAAAAGATTATATTTTTTGGAAAATAAGGCCCAACATGTCTCCTTTTCCAGAGGCAGTAATAATAGATGCATTGTCAACCGATATCTATCCCCCAATTAAGAGATGGGTAAGGGGGGAGGTACCCATCTTTTTAAACAAATAAAAAATGACTATCCTACGAATAAGTTAACTATCTACAATATAATTAAAAGGAGTAAGGTTTCATGATAGGAATTTCAAAACTCTATTGTTCAAATATTGAGCCATCTGACCCAATAAGATATGGAAGAAAGTCCAGCGAACTCCCGTCCCATCTACTTCAATTCTCAAAGGACAAAAAGCCTGTTATTGTATGGAACATAACAAAAAGGTGCAACCTAAATTGTATCCATTGTTATGCACAAGCAGTCTCCCACACAAAGGATCAAATATCTACACAAACCGCCAAGGATATCTTAAAAGATCTATCTGAATTTGGGGTCCCAGTAGTCCTTTTTTCTGGAGGAGAACCCCTTATGAGAAATGACCTAATAGAACTTGCAAGTTATGCAGTTGAAAATGGTATGAGGGCAGTTATTTCTACTAATGGAACCCTTATAACCAGGGACAAGGCCAGGGAACTAAAGGAAGTGGGCCTATCCTATGTGGGAATTTCCATTGATGGTACAGAAAAAATACATGATCATTTTAGGAGACACAAAGGAGCCTTTAAACTGGCCATGCAGGGAGTTGAAAACTGTCAAATGGAAGGTCTCAAAGTAGGACTTAGATTCACTATAAATAAATCTAATTACATGACAATACCAGAAATTTTTGAGTTGATTGAACAAAGATCAATCCCCAGGATTTGCTTTTATCACCTAGTATATAGTGGGAGGGGATCTGAATTAATAGAACAAGACCTCTCCCGTGATCAGACTAGAGAGGTATTGGACTTAATTTTAAACAAGACAAAGGAGTTATTTGACAGGGGATTAAAAACAGAGGTCCTAACAGTAGATAACCATGCCGATGGACCATACATCTATTTAAAGCTATTAAAACAAGATCCCAAAAGGGCAGAGGAGGTAATGGAACTGCTAAAATTCAATGAAGGCAATAATTCAGGCCGTGGTATTGGATGTATTTCCTGGGATGGGGAAGTATATGCTGATCAATTTTGGCGCAATCACTCTTTTGGAAATGTATTAAAAAGACCCTTTTCCAAGATATGGGATGACCCTGAAATAGGGCTCTTACAAAAATTAAAGGACAAAAAAAAATATGTGAAAGGCAGGTGTGCTAAGTGTAGATTCCTAAATATATGCGGAGGAAATTTTAGGGCACGAGCAGAAGCGGTTTATGGAGACATTTGGGCCCCTGACCCTGCATGTTATTTAACAGACCAGGAAATTGGCATAAAATAATCTTTAGGAGGGAAAAATGTTCTACAGGGGAAGACGACTCAGGACCACCTCAAATCTAAGGGATATGGTGAGAGAGACCCATATAAATCCAGAAGACCTTATTCAACCATATTTCGTGGTTGAAACCAATGACCCAGGATATAAAAAAGAGATCCCTTCTATGCCTGGACAATTTCAAAGGGGCATCAAATCCCTTTTAAATAGGCTTGAAAAAATCTATCCCCTTGGATTAAGAGCTATAATCCTGTTTGGTATCCCTAAACAAAAAGACGAGAAGGCTTCTTCTGCATATGATGAAAATGGAATTATTCAACAATGTATAAAAAGAATAAAGGATAAATTCCCAGACCTTATTGTAATTACTGATGTATGTCTTTGTGAATACATGTCACATGGGCACTGTGGTATAGTAAAAAATGGATATGTGCAAAATGATCCAACCTTAGAATTACTTGCTAAAACAGCCTTGTCCCATGTAAAGGCAGGATGTGATATGGTTGCACCATCTGATATGATGGATGGTAGGATAAAGATAATCAGACAGGCCTTGGACCAAAATGGATTTAAAAATACCCCTATAATGTCCTATGCAGTTAAATATGCTTCTAGTTTTTATGGACCATTTAGAGAGGCCGCAGAAAGTGCCCCTAAATTTGGAGACAGACGATCTTATCAAATGGACCCAGCAAATAAGAAAGAGGCCATTAGGGAAGCAAGGGCAGATATAGAGGAAGGGGCAGATATTATTATGGTAAAGCCTGCCCTTGCATACCTTGATATAATATCTACTATAAGCAAAAATTTTCCATATCCAATAGCCGCATATCAGGTAAGTGGAGAATATTCTCAAATAAAGGCAGCAGCAAAGATGGGATGGATTGATCACGACATGGTAATGATGGAGAGTTTAATAGGAATAAAAAGGGCTGGAGCAGATTTGATATTATCTTATTTTACAGAAGAAATCTTGAAAAAAAGGTCATAATATGGACATATTACAACCAAATCTCCGATTAGTTGCCTGGGAAGTTACAAATGCATGCAATCTTGCTTGTAAACATTGTAGGGCAGAGGCGAATACAAACCCTTCCCCAGATGAACTTTCTACAGAGGAAGGTAAAAAATTCCTGGACTCCATTGCTAAAGTTGGGAGCCCTATAGTTATCTTTACAGGGGGTGAGCCCTTACTTAGAAAAGATATATTTGAACTAATAGATCATGCAAATAATGTTGGGCTAAAACCTGTTTTATCTCCAAATGGCACCTTAATTACTGACCAAGTAGCCAAGGAAATCAAACGATTGAACGTACAAAGAGTGTCATTGTCCATTGATGGACCAGATGCAAAATCCCACAATAATTTTAGGGGCGTTCCAAGGGCATTTGAGAGGACAATAAATGGAATTGAATTATTAAAAAAATACAATATTCCTTTTCAAATAAATACTACTGTTACTAGATCTAATCTATCCCATTTTAAAAATATTTTTGACCTAGTAAAAGAACTTGGAGCCGTTGCTTGGCACATTTTTTTATTGGTGCCCACTGGAAGGGCAGATGAGATTAGGGAAGAGATAATATCTGCTCAAGAATATGAGGAAGTCTTAAACTGGTTTTACGACTTTAGAAAAAAAACATCCATCCACTTAAAGGCCACCTGTGCACCACATTATTACAGGATAATGAGGCAAAGGGCCAAAGAAGAAGGCATTAAGGTAGATTATAATACCTTTGGATTAGATGCATATACTAGGGGCTGTCTTGGAGGAATTGGTTTTTGTTTTGTATCCTACAAGGGAATAGTCCAACCGTGTGGGTATCTGAAATTAAACTGTGGTAATGTGAGACAAACTAGCTTCAAGACCATATGGGAGTCATCAGAGATATTTTTAAAACTCAGGGACAGAAGATCATATATTGGGAAATGTGGTGTGTGTGAATACTTTATGGTCTGTGGAGGGTGTAGGGCAAGGGCATATACCATGCTCGGTGATTATCTGAAAGAAGAACCTCTTTGTTCATATAAACCAAAAAGACTCGGTAAATAAAGGTACTAAAATGGACAATATTGACAAACAAATACTGGATATAATTCAATCTGAATATCCTATAGTAAGTAGGCCCTATTATGAAATAGGAAAAAAACTTAAACTCACAGAATCAGAGGTACTTGCAAGGATAAGAAAATTAAAAGGGCTAGGGATCATTAGGAGAATAGGTGCAAACTTCCAGTCTAGAAAACTTGGATGGAAGTCTACCCTGTGTTGTGCAAGGGTCCCTAAAGATAAGTTAGAATCCTTTGTCAAAATAGTAAATAAATATCCAGGGGTCACTCATAATTATTTAAGGAACCATGAATTCAATGTATGGTTTACTTATATAGCCCCTTCTTGGGAAAAAATAGAAAATGATCTTCTAGCTATTGAGAAGGAAACATCCATAAAAATAATCAGCCTACCTGCAACAAAGATGTTAAAGGTAAAGGTAGACTTTAGGATGAACCATTAAAAATGGCAGGCCTAAAGTTTAGTCCTGCCATTTTTTTATTTTATATTCAAAATATACTAGAATCCAAATTCACCATCTGAAATATCACCACCAAATCCAAACTCTGGAGCAGGTTCAGAAGACTTGGCCTCAGTTGTCTCACCAGCACCCTCAGATGGCGCAGCACCACCTTCACCTGACACAGTGACTACCCCGTGCTTTTTCACCTCTTCGATCTTGACAAGGAGATCATCTACCTTTTTAATATACTCATCTACTTTAGATGCTGAGGCAATTATCTTTTTCTCGCCTTCATTTTTCATCTGTGCCTCATAGTCAGCAACTTTAGATTCAAGGGCAGCTATCTTTTTCTTGTTTTCTTCTATAATACCCTCATATTCAGCAATTTTTGCCTTTTGTTCCTCTATAGTCTGTTTGTACTCTGCAATCTTATCAAAAAGATAGTTTACTTCCTCCTGGACATCTGCGGGAAGGGATAATATAGAGACATTCTCTCCAAGCTCCCTTACTTCTTCCTTTCCAAGCCTTGCAAGTTCAGGATGTTGTTCATATATCCATGCCTTTGACATAGCTGAGGCAAATGGAGCTAGTTCTTTATCCACCTGCTTCTGAGTCACAAAACTCAAGAGTTCCAAAACATCCTGGTTGTAATTTCCTGCCTTGCCCCTCAAATAAGACACAAATGTCTGCATGGGGAAAACTTTACGAGCTTCTGCCATGACAGCCTCCTTAATTTATATAACAAAAAGTTTATTTTTCTGTTCATCCACCTCAGTGGACACCCTTCCAATCATCCTTGCATAGGCAAGGGCAAATACCCTATATACTAAATGCCCTAACTTTGACCAGGGCAAATAAGCTATTAACATAAATACTGAAATCAAGTGGATATAATATACTGGATATGCTAGACCTGCAATAGAGGCCCACCTCAAGATCTCACTCAAAATACCACTTAATGCAATCACCCAGATAAGACCTAGCAAATACCAATCATAATAAGAGGATGCATCCTTCCCTGTATCGTTTAATCTCCTCTTTGTGAGATAAACCAAACCAACCACAAGGAGAATTGCTCCAACATTGGCCAATAACTTTATTGGATTGTAAATTGGCATTGGATATTTCATATGGAGAAATGGAAGAACTTTTCCACCCCAGTGAGTAAATGCCACTACTCCAGTAACTATAAAAAGGGCCAAAAAGCCATAAAATAACATCAAGTGTCCCTTAAACTTGGCTTCATCTGATTCCTCTTCCCCACAGTCCTTAAACTTTTTATGGGTGAGGACTTCGTCCTTTATAACATCATATAGGGCATGCCAGATGGTCTTTGGCCTTTCATAACCAACCACAAAGGTCTTTGGTTGGCTATCAAATACCTGTTTTAACTTCATGATTCCCTTATAAAAGGAATAGATAATAAATAGCGTTGCCAGACCAAAAATAGGATCAATGGTATAATCTCCAGGAAATAAGAGAGAATAATCTATCTTCCCATTTTCTAATGGAAATGGAGTGCCGTGAATACTCCCTGTAATAAACCAAATTATTAAATAAATTATTGCTGGAATAGCTATTAACTTAGGAAGATGTTTTATAGAACTCATCCATCTACCTAAAAATGAGGGGCCAACTAAACTCCTATATGCCATATTTCTCAGGGCTGCCATGAGCTCTCCTGGCTTGGCTCCCCTTGGACACATCTCAGAGCACTGTCCACATTTATGACATAACCACATATCAATATCATTCACCAGTTTATCCTTAAGTCCCCATTGGGCCCATATCATTTCCTTTCTAGGAAAAGATTTGTCCATAGGAGATAGAGGACAAACAACACTACAGGTGGCACATTGATAACACTTCTTTAGATTCTCCCCACCTATTTGTTGAATTTCCTTAATAAAATCAATATCAGGTTTTACACGACTTACCATGGTCATAATTACCTCCTACTAATATCCCTTAAATGGATTGGGACCCAGTTTAATAATGTCTTCCACAAAACTGTCAATAATTTCAGGAATTCTGTCATAATCATCGATAGCTACCTGTTCCTGTCTCACCCTTTCTAACTCAACACCAAGCCTATCAAGGGTCTCACCTATATTTATCATCCTTCTATTACAGAGTTCAGAACCCTTTACAAAATGACACTGATAATCCTCTCCATATTTACATCCAAGCAACAGACATCCATCATTTCCTTTACTCATGGCATCCGCAATCCATATGGTATTAACAGATCCAAGGCAACGCACAGGGATTATTCTCACATACGGACTCCACCTGTGTCCCCTCTTAGCAGCCATATCTAAGGCTGGATATGCATCATTTTCACATGCCAGTATCACAATCCTTGGACCTTCTTTATCCATATTATCTGGGACCTTGATTGAAGTTATCATTGAACCAACTTGTCCCACACTGTAGTTGTCAAAGGAGATGACCCTTTCAGGACAAGCACCCATACATGTTCCACACCTTCTACATCTAGCAACATTTGGTTTTGGGGTTCCTTTTTCATCATCGTCCAATGCCCCAAAAGGACATTCCTCTGTACACCTCTTACATTGGGTACACCTTACAAAATTGAACTTAGGAAATGAAAGGTCCCCAGACCTTGGATGTACTGCAACACCCCTATTCACAGATTCAATACACTGGATGGCCTTTAATGCTGCCCCATATGCATCTGATACGGACCTCGCCAAGGTCATTGGTTGTCTTACAGGACCTGCTGCATAGATCCCAGTCCTCCTAGTCTCATATGGAAAACATATATAATTTGAGTCTGCATATCCATCAAATAGATCTAAATCTGGGAATGCTGGCCCTTGTCTGTATTCTAGATTGATTACTGGCTCCAATGCTGTAGTTGGGACAAATCCCGTTGGAACAACTACTAAATCTGCCTCGATCTCCACGATTTCACCGAGTAAATTGTCCTCAATCCTCACAATGACATTGTCATTGTTACCAGCATAAAGGGATGTTACCTTTCCCTTTGTGAGCATAATGCCAGGATCGTTTTGAGCGGATTTATAATAGAGTTCATATACCCCTGGAGTGACCATATGTTCATAAATAATATATGCCACAGAATCAGGTACAAACTCACGTACATAACCTGCCTGTTTTAAGGCAGTTAGAGATGTAACTTCTGAGGTATAGTCAAGATGTCTATATGTTTCAATGGGTTCAAAGGTTTCTTCAATATCTACTTCTTCTGACTTCTCACTGTCCGCTGCCTCGGCCTCTTCTAACTTCTTTTTCCTTTCCTCTTCTTCCTGTTTTGCGATATCTTCATATAAATTAGTAGCACTCAAGACAAATAGTACATTTTTTGCAACATTCCCATCACTTGGCCTCTTGATCTCACCCTTTTTGGCCATATCCTCAAACTCTACATTGGTAACCACATTTTTCAAGGTACCATAACCTAGGGGTTCCAAATACTTGGGTTCAATGGGCTTCCAACCTGTGGCAACTACCACTGACCCGACCTTGACCTCTTCCTCTCCCTTTTTGGTCTTAAGCAGGGCAGTGTATTGTCCTGGTTGTCCAATTAACTTTTCCAATTGAGTCCCTGTATAGATCTTGATCTTTTTATTATTCTTTAATGCTTGAATCTTTTCCTCTATTTTTGGATCTTCAGCACTTGTATAAGGCGGATTTATAGGAAAACTTTTATACATTTTAGCAGCATAACCACCAAGTTCCTGTTCTTTTTCCACTAATATTGCATTGTACCCAGCATCTGCAACTGCCTGAGCTGCATGAATCCCTGTCCATCCACCACCTAATACCAGGATAGTTTTTTCTGTTTCTAATGGTTCCCCCTCTGCTGGAACACTTTTTTGCAATTTAATAACAGACATATTTATATAGTCCATCACCATATCCCAAAATAGCTGAGGGGGCTCTTCTCCTGGTTTTAGGGGAGATCCATCTGGATTTTTAAAGGCCATAACCCCTTGTTCTCTTAGGTTTACCCTATCAACTAGGACCTTTGGACCAAAGTCAAAATATTCTGTGTCCTCTCTTGGTGATGGTCCAACTATACTTACTCCATCAATAGCCCCTGAATCTAGATCCTTTTTTATATCCTTTTTTGCCTCTTCACTTGCAACAAGGTCAAATACCTTTATGATGGGTGTAGCATCTCCCCATCTATTTTTGATCTTTTCAACTAATTGATCTAGATCCATATATGGACCCAAGGTTGCTTTGTCTATATATATACCGATCTTCTCGGCCATATTTACCTCCCTCTTACCGTTTGAATAGCTTTCATAGCTGCAGCTGTACCGGATTGGGCTGATTTCATCACATCCAGAGGCTCGGCAGCACAACCTGCTACAAAAATACCTTTATCCTTTGATTCAAACACAAAACCCTCTGAATCCATTTCTACATCTATTGGCAGAGACTCTCCAGCCAGTGATGGCTGCATACCTGTTGCCAACACAACGAGATCAAAGAGTTCTGTTATTTTGTTTCCTGATATGGCGTCCTCTGCTGTCACCCAAACCCCTGAAGTAGCCATATCCTCTTCTACCTTTGCTACCTTTCCTTTTACAGTCTTTACCTTTTCATCAGCTAAAATCTTTTCAGCAAATTTTGCATATCTTCCTGGGGTCCTAAGATCAATATAAAAAATTGTAACCTCAGCATCAGGATACATATCCCTTATATAACTGGCCTGTTTTAAAGACGCCATACAACAGATATAAGAGCAATAAGATAGATGATTTTCATCACGTGAGCCTGCACACTGAACAAATGCTATTTTCTTTGGTGGTTTACCATCAGATGGTCTAACTATCTTACCATTTGTAGGACCACAAGGGGATGCCAATCTCTCCATCTGCATATTATTAATACAGTTTGCAATACTACCAGCACCGAGATTGGTAAGCCTAGTTACATCATAGGGCTTCCACCCAGTTGCAATTATAATACTTCCAACATTTAGTGTAATGGTCTTTTCCTCGTCTTTTAAATTAATAAAAGGACTTTTTGAAAGCAGCTTTTTTTCTTCTTCACTAACATGATCAATATCCAACACATATCTACCAGGATATGCAAAAGGCACATCCATATATAAGGGCTTTCTGCTGGACAGTCCAAATTCAAATTCATTCTTCACATTTGCATTTAATTTTTCTGCCAATTCAGAAAGATCACAGCTCTTTGGAGCAGTATATCTAGGTCTTATCTTTACAGCAACTTCATAATCGCCCCCTTTACCAGTAACTGAAACTACTTCTGCCATTGTAAAACATCTAATGTTTGGATTTCTCTTGATCCTCTGAAACTGGATCTCTAAACCACAGGAGGGGGGACACAACTTTGGGAAATACTTATTTAATTGCATCACCCTCCCGCCTAAAAAAGGCCTCTTCTCTACGAGATAGACTTCGTGACCCACCTCTGCCGCCTCTAAGGCCGCAGTAATGCCACTGAAGCCACCCCCAATCACTAAAATACTTTTTGACATTTCATCCTCCCTATAACAGAGCTTAAACCTGCAATCGCACTATATCCAAACCTCTCACACCTTTTGGATATCACTTTGTAACAAGCAAAAACTTGTACCTCACAACCATTTTATAACTTGATATTCTAATTCCCTCTATCTAACGCTTACAAAGCATAGAGCTAACCTATACATCAAAAATTAGCAACCCTAAATATCTTGGAGTGCAGTAACTAGGCAATAAAACCGATTTTATTAAAGGTGTTCCCAAAAAAATCCCATTTTAAAAATAAGACTTCTTTAGAACCACCTTAAAAATTGACAAAAAAGGGCAGGGTTTGTCGACCCTGCCCTTTTATTGACCTTTTAAAGACTAAGGAGCATATGGATCTGGGATAATCTGGATGTAAGGTCTCTTGAACAGAGTAAGCTCTTTTTTCTCTGGGTCATACTTGGAATTTACAAAACATCTCCACTTGGAATCATCAAGACCCATAAAGTCTGCCCTGTAGTAGAAACCAGGATAACGGCTCTCTTTCCTGAAGTCTATGTGGAGCATATGGAGCCTTACAGTCCAGAGCCTGTGGTACTGTTCCCAACACCTCATAAGCTCATGGAGGTCTCTAGCTGCAAGCTTTTTGGAGTCTTCTTCAAGCATATCTAAGAGCTCAAATCCAACCTTGAGCATTGCCTCAGAAGTCATATAGTAAGTTGAACAACCACCACCGTATTCATCAGTGTGCTTAATTAGTCTGAACATGAAGTTTCTTGGAGTGATGAAGTTTGGATTTACATTTGGATCTGTGGATTCACCTTTGTGTTCCATATATGTGTACCAAGGTTGATAGATCTCTTTTTTGAGGTCTTCAACACTTACATTGATAGTTGGTTTAAAATCCTTGTGGTCTACACACCAACGAACAAGCTGTTTACCAGCGATCCTGCCCTCTGCATGGGAACCAGAGGAGAACTTGTGACCAGATGCACCAACACCATCAGCACAAGTGAACAGACCATTAACTGTGGTCATCCTGTTATATACCTTACCATTGTCTGCCTTTATCTTGTACTCATCAGGTACCCAATCCTCGTCTGGACCAGATGTCCAAATACCACAACAACCAGAGTGAGAACCCAACAGATAAGGTTCAGTAGGCATAATCTCTGAACCCTTTTCTTCTGGCTTGATATTCATACATGCCCAGAGGTTTGCCTGACCAGGACACATGTCAAGGAAATCTTCCCATGCCTCTGCCTCTAGATGTTTCTGCTCTGCCTTGGAGAGCTCTTTAAAAGTGGTCTGAAGAGCGGTTGCAGTGTCCATATAAATAGGACCACGGCCTTCCCTCATTTCCCTCATCATCATGTGATTCCTGAGACAAGTAGGAATTACCGCACCAGTTGCATATCCACGATCCTGATAAGGCTTCAACATTGCAGCATTTGTCTGACAATAGTCTTCACCCTTAGAGTTAGTGGCCTTTGCCTTAAAAAGCAAGAACCAAGCACCAACTGGGCCATAACCATCTTTAAACCTTGCAGGTACGAACCTGTTCTCCATCATGGTCATCTCAGCACCAACCTGGGAGCAAAGTGCATAAGTAGAACCAGCATTCCATACTGGATACCAGGCACGACCCATACCTTCACCAGTGGATCTTGGTCTGTAAACATTTACAGCACCACCACAAGCAACCAATATAGCATTTGCCTTAATGATGTAAACTTTATTTTCCCTTGTTGAAAAACCAACAGCACCAGCGATCCTATTTGGTTCTTTTGCATCTAAAAGCAACTTAACAATAAAAAGCCTTTCAATATATCTATCTTCACCAAGGGCGTTCTTTGCTGCTTCTGCAACAATTACTTTATAAGATTCACCATTTATCATGATCTGCCAACGACCAGAACGAACTGGGGCATCACCCTTCCTAACTGCCAAACCCTCTGCCTTTGCCTTGGCACCGTCTAACCTCTTACCATCCTTTAATACCCACAGAGGAAGACCCCATTCCTCAAATAGATGAACAGAATTATCAACATGACGGCCTAAATCAAAAATAAGGTCTTCACGAACAATACCCATAAGGTCATTTCTTACCATTCTTACATAGTCATCAGGCTCATTCTCACCAAGATAAGTATTAATAGCAGAAAGACCAGGGGCAACAGCACCTGAACGTTCCATTGCAGCCTTATCTACTAAGAGTAGCTTAACTCCATATTTATCTGCCCAACGTACAGCCTCATATGCTGCACCACATGCGCCCATACCACCACCAACGATCAGGGCATCAGTCTCTAGCTCTACTACTTCAGGTTCAGCTAGAGGTATACCTTTTGGCTCATCTTTAATTGGTAGTTGTGCCATACTTCTACTCCTTTATTTTTTCAGTATTTTTTTATCCAAAATAATTATAAAAAACCCACTCCCTAAAACTATCCAGCAATCTTCCAAGTCTTTGTGAGATCAGCCTCTTGAATCTCATATTTCTTATTGAGAACTTCCTTAGGAGTCTTTAACTCTGTCTCATTAAAATAAAATGAACTCTCTAAATCATCGGCCTCTGGTTTCCCTTCATAGGGCTTGATTGAACCTTCAGGAGTAGTTCTAATTGGGAACTTAAACCTCTTTACCTCACCATTCCTAAACTGAATGGTCCACATAATATCCTCAGCACTCCTTAGAGGAATACTTGTACCACCCATTGGAGCAAAGTCAGCATATGGCCTTGCAGTAATTGCGCCCTGTGGACAGATTTTAATACAAGAATAACATTCCCAGCACTGATCTGGTTCCTGGTTATAGGCCTTCATTTCCTTTTCATCTAGGATCATCAGGTCATTTGGACAAATGTACATACATGCGGTCTTCTCTCCACCTTTGCAACCATCACATTTTTCTGGGTTGACGTAGGTTGGCATACTGCTACCTCCTCTTTTAAAATTTCATTTTTACTAACCTGTTACCTTTCCATAAAAAACTTGTGCAAAAAGTAACAATCACCAATTCAATTGTCAAGGATTAATTTTTTCTTGTATTTCCTTTATTTTCAATAAAATACAAAGAAAACATTAACACCTTAGAGTACACATCTTAGAGTTTTTGTGAAAAAAAACACAAAAGATTTTCTAAATAAAGGTGGCTCAGACCACATATAGCATTCCAAGCCACCTCTTTAATTATAGTTAAACCTCAATATCTGGTGCTGGAAGGAATTCTGATTCCTTTGCAGCCAGTTCTTTGATCTCATCTACCTTTGCCAAGACCCCTTCGATAACTTCTCCACCTAGGGTCTTTTTATCAGCAACCTGGTTAAAGAGCTCCCTCAAAAAGGCAACTGGGACATCTGTTATAGCCCCGCGGGAATCAATACGTGCTGTATCAAATTCCTTTAGTATTTTTTCTTTTAATTCCTCTGATACTTCTACATTTAAGCAGCGGAGTTCACCGCCAAACATATATTGAACTTCTTTCTCTAATTCGGTTCCCTTTATTTTATCAAACCGATTATCGTCTAAAAGCACTACGATAAAATAGGCCATTTCAAAACCTCCTAAACGGGTTAATTTTTAAAGATCTTCTAAATCTACTTCTAGTTCCTTTTCTTTGTTGATTACATATTTCTCATTGCAGAATGGATAGTTGAAATGTTTCCACCATTTAACTACTGCTTTATATACTTCTGGACGCATAATGATTGCTGGTGGTTGTACGCCTTCTGCAACCATACCCCTTAAGAAACTACCACTGAGTTTTTCACGTTTATGGCCACATGTCTCACTATATGCCATTTCCTTACATGTGGGGCAGTATGAGAACTCACGCATGTTCTGTGGCCTAATGTTAAGGCCATAGGGTACGTCAGTTGGTGGTTTTGGAAAACCAAAGCTTGGAATACCTTCTGTCCACAAAATCTGAGTTGACCACTTGTCATAATATTCACCAACTGCAGCATGGTCACGACCAAACATGTGGTGCGTACAGCCCATGTTCTGACGAATGATTCCATGGAGCAAAGACTCCAATGGGTTTCCATAACGCATATCCCACAGACACATACTTACAAGCCGTCTTTCAGACTTGATGTATCCTGCTGTGGTAACTGCTTCTTGACCTTCTAATATTGCCTCATCAGGATAATCGCCACGACGTTTTACTCCAATAATTGCATTGACCAAGATACCATGGCATGGCTCAACGTCACCAGTATAGGCTGCATTCTTCATCAAGAACTCATGACCAACATGGGGCACATTTCTTGTTTGATGACAAATAGCAGTCCTCCAATTACGGTTATCAAACTCTTCACGACATTTTCTTGGTGGAAACCAAAAACGATCAAATGGAGCACGGAATTTTGGTTCATTTATAATGGTATATTTACCAGCAAGCACTATTGGCTGAAGGCTACGATAAATAACCCACCCTGGATGTTTTTTATTAAATGGCTCTTTTACCACTTCTGGGTTATCCTCAGGAGTTCCAAAGGTCTTATGGGCAAGTTCCTCAGGATCTTCAATCTCCCATATCTCCTCAATGTCCAAAATGGCAAATGGTTTGCCCTTTAGGTTCAGCACTAGACGATCACCAGCTGTTACACCAAGCTCTTTGTACTCCTCTTTGCTAATGTCAAACACCAATGGGTATGGAAATATCCAATCATTTAAAAGACGACGCTCTTTTAAAATGCGCTCTACCTCTGCTTTCTTCATAGAACCTTCAACAGGGCTAAAGAAACCATAACAAATAGACATAATCTCACGATATACATTGCGTACTGGAACCCCTGTTTCATAGTGGAGTGTAGGTTTGATCTCATAAGTAGGACATCCCTTTATCATCTTTTTCGCAGCTTCCTTATCTCTGATAACCCTTTCCACCAGCCTTCCACCATGGGGCAAAGGCCTTTCAATGATTAAACTCGACATTCGTACACCTCCTGTTTTTGGTCTTCGTTACAAAATTCTAATATTATCTCAGATTTTTTTGGGCAGCTTATATGAAATACCAGATTTGTCAAGAACAGAATTGTGAAAAAATTCACGTTTTCATCCAATATGTCCTATACCTTGAGTCCCAGATATTTTCTCTTTTTATCAAATAAGATATTAAATATCTTGCAGTTTTTTCAAGATCCTCTTCCACATAAAATCTCGTACCTATCAGTTTTTCTAGGCTATTTGTTAACAATTTCACTATATTATCACTTCCAGATACATATGGCTGACCAATATGGCACCCACCCATACAAACAGCCCATGTACCTATTGATACTGCCTTTTCAGTTATAAATTCAGGAGCAGAGGCAGCCACTGGTAGATATTTTCAAATAAATTTCTCAAGTAAAGGTTACCTCTATAAAAGTTGACTTTTTAAAATTTTTTTTGATAGCTTGGGAAAAAAATAAGGAGTTTATCTTATGAAAAAACAAAAGGCCCTTGTAATTAGCGAAGACACCTTAAGGAAAAATTTTTTAAATCAAGAATTAGAAAAAGCAGGATTCTATCCTATAACTTATCCCAATATATATGCCTATAGAAAGGCACTTGAATTAGAAGAAATAAAAATCATTGTAGCAGACCTCTCAATACCACTTGAGCCCAAGATCGATATTATAATCAAAGGAGCAAAAAAAATACCCTCACCCTCATTGATTACCATTGGGAAACGAGAATATATAACCCAATCAAAGGTATTTGATAACTACCCCATGGTAATATGTCTAAATAATATTCAGGAGTTCCCAGATACATTAGACCAATTATAACGGGTTAATTAATCTTATAAATTCAAGTTATTATAACTTTCCCTATATCTCTTGAGCTGAAACCAGAGAAACTCCTCTAATTTTTACCAGTCCTTTTCAAAAAAATTTCAGCCCACTAGGGGGGGTAAGACTGATTTATTATTTTCTTAAATAAAAAGTGAGTTAATAAATTAAATGTTTACTTTTTAAGCCAACTACCTTACAAAAATTCCTGCACAAAAAAATCACAAAAAGGGGTAATATATCGTATGGAGCCAAAGAAAAAGATAGGTTTTGCAGGCACAGATGGCAGGACTTTTTTATCTGCATTTACTGTTTCCACAGCAATAAGTGAGTACCATAAACAGGATTATTTAGGGGTAGTGATCAGGGGAACCAGTTCTATGCCTGAGTTTGCCAAACGTATGAATTGGCCTATTGAATTCATTCCAACCAAAGACAACACTGTTGATTCATATGCACAGGCAATTGTATCTGGCATTGAACAAGACAAACTAGACTTTGTCATACCCCTTCCAGAGGCACTATTATTTGATGGTTTAGTTGACTTATTAATTAGTAAAGGGTTTGGGGATAAAATTGCAGGACTTACAAAAGAATTTGCCTTTTTAGAAGGAGACAAGGCTAGGTGTAAGGAGGTATGTAAACAAGCTGGCATACCAGTAGCTGACAAATGGAAAATAGTAGATGCAAAATCATATAAAGATGTACTAGATACCTGCCTTGAATATATCCACCAGTTTGGGGGAGCAGTATTAAAATATCCTTACAGTGCAGGAGGGAAAGGGGCTAGGATAATCTTAAATACTTGGGAAATCAATGAAGTCTATTCTACCTTGATGAATGATTACAAAAAATCATATAAGGCCTTATTCAAAAATAAACCTTGGCCATTGCTCATAGAATCCAGGATGTCTGGGGTTGAAATCAGCTTTACAATTTTAGTAGATAAAAAAGGAAATCATGTGATACTACCAACTGCAATGGACTATCCTGAGAGGTTTGAAGGCACAGCAGACAAGAAAAATCCAATTACTGGAGGAATGGGGGCAATATCTCCACACCCTTTTGAGACCCCAGAGTTAATTTCCCTAGTAGAAGATACCATTGCAAACCCTATTATAAAATATCTCAAAGAAAACGGTGGGCTCAGGCCTTGTGTGTTATATCCTGGTTGTTTTGTATCCTTTAAGCTGAGCCCCACAGGGGAATTAATTCCCACAAAAATCAGGGTTTGTGAGATAAATATAAGACCAGGAGAACCTGAATTCCAGGCAGTGGTTAAAAGGATCAGGAACTTAGGACATATTATAGAAGGGATGTTTACTGGAGAGTTAGACCAGATAAAACCAGAGGTAAGACAAGACCAAATATGTCTTTGCATGGCCTTAGTAACTGGTCCAGGGGGACCGGATGGACAAAAGGGATATCCTTGGAGCGTCACAAAATTTGAACCACTTGAGATTGACATAGACTATTTTAAGAAAAAAGGTATCCAACTCATACCTTCTGGAATGGGATATTCTGAAGAAAAAGGATTCTTCTCCGATGGTACCAGGATTATCTATATGGTCTGTAATGGACAGGTAAAGGAGAATTTAAGTCCTGCACAGATAGCTGAGCGCCTAAGAAATAAGTTGATAAATGCATATGAAATGGGCAAGGTCAGGGTAATCCCAAGGGAAGATCCCAAGGGGAATAGATTAGATCTAAGAAAAGATATTGGTATCCACTATACTATTGCTGAAAGATTAGGGCTTCAAAAATAAGTGAATTTAGCCATAGGGGCACCCATAGGAGTGCCCCTTTTATTGTTACAAAAATTTCACGCTGAATTTCTTCAAAAAACAACAGGGGTTATAAGACATCTTTGCCCGCCTGAGCCCTTTATCTCCTAAGTCCTGTTCCCTATTTACAAACTTAAATCTTTTTGCGCACTCCAATAAAAATATCTTGTTTATGGCTTGATACACCCCCTTATACGTGGGACATCCCTTTTCAAAATGTATAACCAAACTCTGAGAATCCAAAGGTTCTGCAATGGTATATGCTATTAAGTTGCCATCTACCACCAACCCTCCACCTAACACACCCTCTAGAGAATCCCATTTTTCCAAGACCTTTAAAATAACCTTGTTCTCTTTAATCAATATTTCCTTGTCATCACAATCCTTATAATAGCACCAGTCCACCTGAAAATTTTCTGCCTCATTTATCCAGTCCTCTTTTAGTTCAACAAATTGATATTTATATTTTTTTTCAAACTGAGAAAACAAATTCTTTTTTTTATGAAATCGATTACCCTTTAGGTCGATGAGTTCTTGTACAAGGTAGAGATAGTCCCATTGATCCCTATCTTCTGAGATTTCTGATATACGGTGAAAATATTTTTTCCATTCATTTACAAGGATCTCTGGGACCCTGATAAAGGTATTTCCTCTTAAAATATCAGTATATTCTAGCCAATCAATCTGTTTCCAATTACCAATAGGGGCCCAAAAGACATCATAGGGGATAGTTTGCCTTATCCAAAACAGATTTTTAGTCCGCGCAATCTTCAACCCATATAATTCCTGCCAACCCCAGACATTTATAAAAGAATAGTCAGAACATATTTGAGCACATTGGTTCAAAATTCTTCTGTACTCCTTTTGTTCTCCCAGTTCAATTGGTCTAAATTCTAACACTCAAACCACCTCCCTTTTCATAGAATACTTCCTCCATTTATTACTAAAAAATAGGATACTCATTATAATAGCCTGTATTACCTGGGATACAAGCATGGATATCCAAATCCCTGTTGGGTCTTGCAATATCAGATGACCTAAAAAATAGGCCAATGGCACCCTAAACAACCAAACACTCCCTCCAACACTTAACATATTAAATTTTGTGGCACCTGCCCCCACAAAGGTCCCACCTAAGATCATTGCACTTGCGGTAAACGGTATAGCAGCCAAATTGTATCTTAGATAATTCACTATCTCCCCTTGGACTAAAATCTCTTTACTGAGTATTTTAGATACATCACCTAAAAAGAACCATAATACAAGACCCATTAAACTAATTGTACTAACACCCAAAATCCATGTCTTGGTTGCAACATTCCTGGCATATTTAAAATCTCCTTCACCTAAAAAATGTCCAACAAGAATGGATGCAGTCATATTAAAGGCAAAGGCAGGCAAAAACAAAATAGATTCCACCCTAACCCCTGCGGTAAATGCAGCAAGGGCCACAATATTCTTTCTAGGGAGGCTTGCTGTTATTGAAAAAAGTACTACATATGCAAGATTCCACAGAAGCTGATTTAGACCAATAGGCCAACTCACCTTCCAGAGATAGGGAAAAAATTTCTTTACCCACTTAAAGGAAGGGATGTACTTAACTAACAGCCATCTGTCCTTTGAAAGTACTATTATATTCACAAGAAACCCAGCAGACACAGAAAAAAAAGTGGCCCATGGAAGGCCCTTAAAGCCCAATTTTGGGAATATCCAATATCCAAAACAAAGGCAAAAATTTAATATGCCATTCAAAATAGTCACAGTCATTATGCTAAAAAGTGGGATATATACCTTTTTTCTGGCCCTAAAAATAGCATTTGTCACTATAAATAAATAATATACAGGGACAAGAATCACATATACTTTGAGAAAATAACTGGTTATATAATATATTTCTTTAGGGGTCTTTAACACATGGACCAATTGCTCCCTAAAAAATAGGCCAAATGTACATAATATTAATCCGCTAATTAATCCAACCTCCATACACACACAGGCAAACCTCTTGGCCCTATTCTCACGTCCAGCCCCTATTGACTGGCTAATCGTTGAAACGGCACCATTTGCAAAGGATATGGCCACTATTAATAAAAAAAACAGTATTTGTGTAACTATACCAAGGGATGCCTGGACCTTTGAATTTAACAATCCTGCCACATACACGTCTAAAAAGCCTATCCAAAAATGGAAAAACATCATTAAAAACTGCGGCCAGGTCAATAAAATAATGGCCTTGTATGGAGAATTCTTATCTATATTCATATAATTGGGATTAAAAAGATAACCAGGGAAAAATTTTAAAATAATCTGATAGAAAAACAGGACCTAATGGGGTAGGGGAAATTATTCTAGACCTGCTTTTTCATACCCAAACTGCATCAAGTACATATCTGCTATTACAAGGGATACCATTGCCTTGACTACTGGTACTATCCTAGGGATTGCACAAACATCATGTCTTCCTTTTATCTCTAACGACACTTCCTGCCCCTTATTATTGATGGTCTTTTGAGGGATAGAAATAGAAGGTATAGGTTTTACTACTGCCCTGACTATTATTGGCTGACCATTGGAAATACCCCCAAGTATACCACCTGCATGATTGGATTCAAATCCATCTTTGGTAATAGGATCATTATTTTGGCTCCCTAAGAGCTGGGCAGTTTCAAATCCTGCACCAATCTCCACTGCCTTTACAGCACCAATACCCATAACTGCATAGGCAAGTCTTGCATCTAATTTATCAAAAACTGGTTCTCCAAGGCCAGGGGGGACCCCATGGACCTGCACCTCTACTATACCCCCAATGGAATCTCCCAGTTTTTTCACCTCTTCCACTCGTTCTGTCCAGAGGTCGATTACTGAAGGATCTGGAGCAAAAAATGGCAGTTCTTCAGCAGACTGGGGCGATATCACTTCTGCGGAAATCCCACCCATTTCTTTGGTATATGCAAAAAATTTGATGCCTTTAAGGGACAAAAATTTCTGGGCCACAGCTCCACCTACTACCCTAGACACTGTTTCTCTACCAGAGGCCCTACCTCCACCCCTATAATCTCTAATCCCATATTTTGCTTCATAGGTAAAATCTGCATGACCAGGACGATATATATCCTTAATATGGCTATAGTCCCTTGGCCGATGGTCTTCATTTTTTATAAAAAAACCTATTGGAGTCCCTGTGGTATATCCTTCAAATATCCCAGATAATATCTCTACCTTATCCTTTTCAGACCTTGCAGTACTCCCAATCTTCTTACCTGGCCGCCTCTTGTTGAGTTCCAATTGTATATCTTCTTCTGACAAGGGTAACCCAGGAGGGCAACCATCTATAACCCCTCCAAGACCTATTCCATGGGATTCACCAAATGTTGTCAATCTAAATATTCTACCAAAGGTATTTCCTGACATCTTTACATCCTCACTTATTACACCAGAGTTCAATTAAATTATTTAACTCATCTTGGGTAAAACTAGGTTGATCATACATGCCTTTTAAACTCCTCTGTCTCCAACTTTCATACAATATAATTGCAGCAGCCACAGACACATTAAAGCTCTCTACCATGCCATGCATGGGTATATATAATTCATCATCAACTAATTTGGAAAGTTCAGGACTTATTCCCCTGTGTTCATTTCCAAGTATTATTGCACTTGGCAGTGTTAGGTCCCATCTGTCAATGGGCCTAGCCCTTTCACTAAATCCTGTCCCTATAATCTGAAATCCTTGAGACCTTAAGGCCGATACCATATCTTTAGCATTTGAATGTTTTTCTCTCTCTACCCATTTGATTGCAGATGCAGAGCTTTTCCTCCCAAGCTTTGGAAATTCTTCACTGGTATAATATAAATGGATTTTATGTACACCAAAGGCGTCACAACTCCTTAAAATAGCAGATACATTATGGGGATCATGTATATTGTCAATTACTAAAGTAAGGTCCTTTTGACGCCTTGAAAGCACAGAAATTATCTTTTGCCTCCTCCTAGGTGTTACCTCTCTCATTAGCTTATCTTACTCCCAGGATGTACATCTTCATCAATGGTTAGTAATTTAACTCCCCCATCCATATGTATTGCTAACACCATTCCTTCAGATACCTCACCCCTCAACTTTCTGGGCTTTAAATTAGAGACTACAACTACATTCTTCCCCTTCACCTGATCAGGGGTATAATAATTAGCAATACCTGCTACAATAGATCGAGGTCTGTCCTCTCCAAGGTCCACCTTGAGACAGAGCAGTTTATCTGCATTTGGATGCTTTTTTGCATCTATTATCTTCCCAACCCTGAGGTCTATCTTTAAAAAGTCATCAAACTCAATAAGATTTTTCTCTTTATCCCCATTCTCTACATTTTTGGATTGGTCTTTGTCTTGTTTCTTCTCTTTAAATAACTCTTTTCTTGGAAATAGGTTTAATCCCTTGGGCAAGGGTTTAATAAGCTTCCATATATTCCAATCCCCTATCTCATCTTTTAAACATAACCCTTTAATACCGTGTTCTATCCCAAGATTTAAAAGCATTTTCTCACTCATCCGAGGCATAACAGGCCATAGACAAACAGCTATCTTTCTTAAGGAAATCAGAACTACCCACATCACTGTAGCTAGTCTATCCATTTCTTTATTTTTAAAAGTAGTCCAAGGGGCAGATGAATCTATGTATTTATTTACTGCCCTTACAAATACCATTAGATTCTCAAGACCATTGGCTGTATCAAACCCATCAAAACAAGACATATATCTTTCAATGGATTCTTTACCCAAATTGATAAGTTCCCTATCTGCATCTTCTAATATTAATATATCAGGGAGTACCCCCTTAAAATATTTGGCCACCATTGAAAATGTCCTATTAAATAAATTGCCTATATCATTTGCAAGGTCTGCATTAAATCTTTCTATCATGTTTTTTTCTGAAAAATTTCCATCATGTCCAAGGTGCATCTCCCTCATCAAAAAAAATCTAAAGCCATCTACCCCATATTTGTCCTTTAAAGAAAGGGGATCCACAACATTCCCAAGGCTCTTAGACATCTTTGTCTCATCTACCTTCCAATACCCATGGACCCTGAGTCCTTTATATATGGGGAGGCCAGCTGTCTTTAACATAGTGGGCCAAAATACTGCATGGGGTTTTAATATGTCCTTGGCAATAATATGATATGCAGGCCAAAATTTCTTAAACTCCTCACCATCTGGCCAAGAAATAGCACTTAAATAGTTAATT
>JALWFY010000058.1 GCA_027013815.1 Desulfohalobiaceae bacterium
GCAATAGTTAGGGAACTTACTAAGATATATGAAGAGGTGATAAATTTTCCCTTGTCAGAATATGAGAAACTTAGGGAATTGAAGGGAGAGATCACAGTAGTGATATCTCCACCAAGGGGTTTAGAGATGAAGACGCCTAGAGATGAAGTAATAGGACTTATAAAACAGGGGATACGAGATGGCTTATCTAATAGGGATGTAGTTAAAAATGTACAAAAGAGTGTAGTTGGGTGGACTAAAAAAGAAATTTATAATATATCTATAGGGATTTTTGATGAGGTGTAGGGGTAGAAAGGCCATAATTTAACATATAACTTACTAAACTAAGGTTCTGAAAACAGCAGGTTAATATGAAGGGCGGCGAAAGGCACATGAGGGAAGAGGCAAAAGGCGAAAGATATAGGGGGCAAAATGCGAATTTTTTCCTTTAGCCCTTAGCCTAATGTAGACAATGATTTAGGATTTAGAAAAAAAGTAAATTTAGGTTTTTGAAATAAAAAGCTTAAATAGGTAACTTATAAAAATGGCTAAAAATGACTTAAGGGTCCTGATTAAGTGCTTTTTTAGGACTTATCTTTTGGGTAGTCTGTATAATAATAAAGGGCTCCAAAATTTAGGACTCCTCTATATTATGGAGCCAGGCCTCAGACTATTCTACAAGGACAAAAGAGATAAATATCTTGAGGCTAGAGAGAGGTATTTATCCCATTATAATTCCCATCCCTACCTGCTCCCTTTTTTGGTAGGTTATTTTTTGTTTTTAGAATCTAGGATTGCCCAAGAAATAATTTCCCCAAATTCATTGAATACAATAAAGGAGACATCTGCATATACCCTGAGTGCTATAGGGGACTCTTTTTTTGGGGGGTCACTTTTAACAGGTTGGGCATTATGTGAGGTCTTGTTTTTGTTGTATGGTCAGAGACTGGGCGCAGTTTTGTTTTTTATTGGATCTTTTTTACTCCTTCAACTATTTAGATTTGTCATATTTTGGCAAGGCTGGACCAGGGGGCTACTTTTTTTTCAGTATATGAAAGAGATAAATTTAATTGAATGGTCTAATAGGATCAAGATGATAAATGCCATATTAATTGTATGGGTATGGACAAAGGTTTCATTCCTTTTAAATATTTATAATCATGCCATAGTCTTTTTGATTGGCGGTATTTTAATAGGTGTTTTTTCCTATTTGGTGCATAAGCATTTTATATCAAGGGAGATTTTATTTAGTCTAGCACTGCTTTCTATAATGTTGTTCTTTTAAAAATAAAAAGTATATTTAGCAAAAACTAATAATGTTATTCTAAAGTGAGGATAAAATCACTATGATAGAGGATGTAGTCTCCAGTGAAGTGATCATAAATAATGAATTGGGTCTTCATGCGAGACCTGCAGCACTTTTAGCAAAGGAAGCCTCTAAATATAAATCAGATATAAGACTGATAATGAATGAAACCGAAGTGGATGCTAAAAGTATTTTAGATATATTAACACTTGCAGCCTCAAAAGGTAAGTCTTTGAAATTGGTAGCAAGGGGAGAGGATGCTAAAGAGGCAATTATTAACATAC